>DTUG01000146.1 GCA_012964275.1 Fidelibacterota bacterium
TTAATATATAAGCGCCATAAAAAACCATTTTTATTGCGAAACCAATCGACAAGGTTTTTGTGATCAAACGCAGCTCTTTTCTGGATGCCCGTTGAACAAAAATAATCGTAGCTACACCGGCAAAAAAAGGACCAAGCCAACCAAAAAACAATTCACGTTGGTATTGGGGTAATAAGTGCGCAGACAAACCGAGTATCCCCAAAGAGGTAACTGCACCATAAATGAAGAGTCTCATTTTTTACCAGACCAGATTGTTCTGGCCAGGTGGTAAAACCCTAACAAAAGGCCTAGACCCAAGCCAAGTAATACACCGACAGGACTTGTTTCTTTCACGTTGTCAACATACCAGCCTAAAAGTGTCAAAATTAGTACTGATGCCACAAGCATGTAGGACGCGCTTGCTGCAGGACCCGATTTCTGAACTATTTTCTGGAAATAAATAAACGATTTTGCGGGATTAAATTTTGATGTATTGCCTGATTCAGGCATAATTACCCGCTATCGGATACATGAGTGGAGCTTTTACGTTTTTTAGTATTATCCTGCACCAGATTGCACTTCCCTTCAAATTGAGCTCCCTCTTCAATCAAGAGTTTTCGATAACTGATATCACCCTTCAAAACACTGTTGCTGCCAAGAATGACCTGCCCATCCGCAATTACATCGCCAATGACTGTTCCGCCAACACGAATATCACTTCCATTTACACCACCCTGCACCAAACCATTTTGAACAATTCTGATAGGTCCGTTCGTACTGACGTCACCATAGACCTTACCATAGATAATGATTCCTTCCTTTAATCTTATAGGTCCTTGTACGATGGCATCAGGGCCCACCATGGTATGTACATTCTGAAATTTGAGTTTAGCCATTATTGGAAGTTAAATCAGTTAATTTATATTCTGGAAAATAGATCAGTGGATCCACAGATTTTTCATCTTTCCAGACCTCAAAGTGCAAATGCGGACCAGATGAGATACCTGTACTGCCCACCATACCAATGACTTCACCGCGGCTCACCAGGTCCAACTGCAGTTTCAGGTTCCTCTGGTTGTGGCCATAATGGGTAAAATAATCGTCACCGTGGTAGATTATGATCAAGTTGCCCATTTCGTAGGTCCAGCCAGAAAACATAACCACACCGGCAGCAGCGGCCAGAATCGGCTCACCCTCCTTTGAAACAATATCAATACCCCGATGGGTGTTTCTGATGAACGGTGACATTCTCCCCGAACGCTGGCTAACAAAACCCTTTATCGGGGCCACTGACGGAATATTTTCTACATATGAAATTCCCTGATCTGGATTAATTGTCATCCCGGTAACCGTGTCAACCAGAATGGGTTTTTCATCAAAATCTAACTCAGCTCCAAGTGATTTTCTAACAAACTCGTCCATTTGTTTTAAGCGCTGGAGATCACGACTAAGTTCTAATACTTTCAGTCGTTCTGCTGCCAGGTTCTCATAATTTCCCTTTATGATATTGTACTCACTGATTTTTGGACCATAGATAATGAAAATAACAACAATACCCAGAACGAAAAGTATACCGAGTGTCGACAGGATACGAATCATTGTCCGTGAAATATTGTAAGATTTTGTACCAGACTCATCATCTGGTATCACTACAACAGTATATTTTTCAGGTTTCACTATATATTTATTAAAGCGATTGAAGTAGATCCAGTATACGCTCTAGATCATCATCAGAAAAATAGATGATCTCAATCGAGCCACCCTCCTGACCGGGTTTAAGTTTGACTTTGGTTCCTAATAATTCAATTAACTGGTTCTCAATAGCTCTGATTGGTGCTGTAGATTGGATAACTTTCTTAAATTTTGTTTCTTTTGACTTTGGTTTCACTAGTGCCTCGGCTGCCCGGACACTGAGATCTTTCTCCAAGATTACCCGCCACAATTTTTTCATAGCGGCAATCGTTTTTGCCTGCAGAATCGCTCTGCCATGGCCGCCAGAGATATTTCCCTTCCGTATGCTTTTCCTGATCTCCGGCGGCAGCTTCAGCAGTCGTAGGGCATTAGACACAGTGACGCGTTTTTTCCCTACTGATTTTGCAATGGCATCATGGGATAAATTGTATTTACTGTTAAGAACAGCGTATGCTTCGGCTTCTTCCATGGGATTTAGATCTTCACGCTGTATATTTTCAATCAATGCCACCTGCATCATCTCCGCTTCGCCTTTTACATCGATAACATACGCAGGGATGGTTCTCAATCTAACTTTTTTCGAAGCCCGCCACCGCCGCTCACCGGCTACCAATTCATATCCTTCTCCTGCTTCTCGAACTGTTATAGGTGTAATGATACCCTTCAGCTTTATTGAAGCCATAAGTTCTTCTAAAGCAGTTTCATCAAAGTTGCGCCGAGGCTGATAGGGATTAGGCTTTATACTTTTCAGAAGAATTTTTGCAACGCCCGGTTTTGCTGGCTTTGGCTGCGGCTCCGTTTCTGAACTGATCAGCGCTCCAATCCCGCGTCCTAATCGTTTAGCTGACACGTTGTAGGATCTCCTCTGTTAAACTCAGGTAATTTTTTGCACCACTTGAATTTGCATCATACAACAGGGCTGGTTTTCCAAAACTTGGTGCTTCACTCAAGCGAACATTACGATAGATCAAGGTTTTAAACAATTTGTCCTTAAAATATCCCTTTACTTCTTCCACCACCTGTTTTGAAAGATTCAGGCGGCTGTCATACATCGTCATCAGCACACCTGCAATTACCAAGTTACGGTTCAGGTGCCGCTGGACAAGGCGAACAGTATTCAGCAGCTGGCTAAGACCTTCTAGCGCATAATATTCACACTGGATCGGGATAATCAATGCATGGGCAGAAGTCAGGGCGTTAATGGTTAAGAGGCCCAGAGAAGGTGGACAATCAAGAATAATGATATCATACCGGCGTACAATTGTTTTTAGGGCAGTTTTAAGCTGATATTCCCTGGCCATTATGCTAACCAATTCTATCTCCGCCCCGACTAAGTCGTGGGTAGACGGAATAATATCGAGATGCGAAAATTGTGTTTTGGCAACAGCCTCTTTGATATCAGTCCCTCTGATTAAAACATCGTAAATATTTTTTTGTGTTTCCTCAATCAGTTCAGAAAGTCCTGTTGTTGCATTGGATTGCGGATCCAAATCAACTATCAGTGTTTTTACTTCTGAAACTGCTAGGCTCATGGCAACATTTACCGCTGAAGTAGTCTTACCGACGCCGCCTTTTTGATTAATGAACGCTAGAATCTTTCCCATGAATAAAACAGATAAAATGTAACTTGGAAATTTAGCCGTTATTACAAAGCAAAATAAATAATAAGAGCCACTAAGATACCGTAAAAATCCTATTTGATTGAAAATTGGAGCACAAGAGTCTCATCAGTAATTTATAACCTTCATTGCACGTATTATTATGAAAGCCCTGGTAAAGAAACTTCCCGAACGAGGTATATGGCTGGAAGATGTACCTGAACCAAAGGTAGGGACAAATGACGTATGCATCAGAATTACTCATACGGCTATTTGCGGATCCGACTTGCATATCTATGATTGGGACGAATGGGCACAGCGGACACTTGATCTACCTCTCGTTACTGGCCATGAATTTTGCGGTATCGTTGAAGAGATTGGTCCCGGTGTGACCCACTATAAACCGGGAACCCGCGTATCTGGGGAAGGGCACATTACGTGCGGCTATTGCCGAAACTGCCGAGCAGGAAAAAGACATTTATGCCAGAAAACCATTGGTATCGGTATCCAGCGGGCTGGTTGCTTTGCTGAGTATCTGGTCCTGCCGGAAACTAATGTCTGGCCGATTCACAAAGATATTCCTTCGGAGATTGCTGCTTTTTTTGATCCCTTCGGAAATGCCGCCCACACGGCATTATCTTATGAGATGGTCGGTGAGGATGTTTTGATCACCGGTGCTGGTCCCATCGGCATTATGGCTGTGGCCATTTGCAGCTTTGTAGGTGCCCGCAATATTGTCATCACAGACATAAACGATTTCCGTCTGGAGCTTGCACGAAAAATGGGTGCCACCAAGACCATAAATGTGAAAAATGAAAGAATCGGCAATGTGTACTCTGAACTTAATATGACTAGCGGGTTTGATGTGGGCCTGGAAATGTCAGGCAATCCCGATGCATTCCGTGACATGCTGGAAAATATGTATCATGGCGGACGTATCGCCTTGCTAGGTTTACTGCCGAAATCGACACAAATCAACTGGGATGACATTATTTTTAAAGGACTTCATGTGAAAGGTATCTACGGCCGGGAAATGTTTGAGACCTGGTACAAGATAACTCAAATGTTAAGAAGCGGATTGGATATCTCCGGTGTATTAACCCATCGATTTCCAATTGATGATTACAAAAACGCATTTGAGATCATGGAATCGGGTAATTGCGGAAAAGTTGTCTTGGAATGGTAAAATTTTATTAAAAACAAAGACCACGGAATTCTCTAAATATTTTACTTTGTGTTCTTTGGTGTACTTTGTATTTAAATAGAAATGAGTAATTCAATAAAATATTACACAGACATGCTTTCCCAGATCGAAGCGGAAGGACTTTATAAAAAAGAGCGAACCATCACCACCCCGCAAGGCGTGCATATTTCCACGGTCGAAGGCGGAGAAGTTCTCAATTTCTGCGCAAATAATTATCTCGGGCTTGCCAATCATCCCCACGTCATTGAAGCGGCCAAAACCGCCATGGATGACCATGGATTTGGTATGGCTTCCGTCCGGTTCATTTGCGGTACACAGGATCTTCATAAGAAATTGGAATCAAAGATCTCGGACTTTTTCAGCAGCGATGATACCATTCTCTATACCTCCTGCTTTGATGCAAATGGAGGACTTTTTGAAACGCTTCTCGGTCCGGAAGACGCTATTATTTCTGATGCATTGAATCATGCTTCCATCATTGATGGAGTTCGACTTTGCAAAGCGCAAAGATACCGGTATGCCAACAGCGATATTTCTGATCTGGAAAATAAACTGAAAGAAGCGCAAGATGCCCGATTAAGAATGATCGCTACAGACGGTGTCTTTTCCATGGATGGCTACATTTCCAAACTGGATGAAATCACCGTACTGGCGAGAAAATATGATGCCATGGTCATGGTGGATGACAGCCATGCCACAGGATTTGTAGGACAAACGGGGCGCGGCTCTGCAGAGCACAGCGGCGTCATGGATAAAATTGATGTATGGACTTCTACATTAGGGAAAGCTCTGGGCGGTGCTTCCGGTGGATTCACCACCGGTCGACAAGAGATCATTGATCTTTTGCGCCAACGATCCCGGCCCTATCTTTTTTCCAACACGGTTGCACCTGCCATTGTTGCGGCAGGGTCTAAAGTATTCGATATGTTATCTGCCACCACAGAACTCCGGGACAAACTGGAAGAAAACACCAAATACTTCCGAACAGAAATGTCCGAGACCGGTTTTGATATTTTGGAAGGTGTACATCCCATTGTTCCAATAATGCTGTATGATGCGGTCCTAGCCCAGAATATGGCCGCCGAAATGCTGAAGAAAGGAATCTATGTGATTGGTTTCTATTTCCCTGTCGTACCAAAAGGGCAAGCTCGGATTCGAGTCCAGATATCCGCAGCCATGGAAAAAGAGCATCTCGATAAGGCAGTGGATGCCTTTACGAAAGTGGGGAAAAATTTGGGTGTTATTTAGATAAAGATTAGGAGTAAGGCTAAGGAATTAGGACTATTTTCTATAAACATCTCCACGGTGCGCAATGCGTACAATTAAAATGATCAATTCTTTTTCCTTCTTCTGGATAATTATCCTATAATTCCCGACTCGCAATCGAGCCAGCCCCTTATACTTATTCCCCTTTAAAGCTTTAATACTGTTCGTTAATGCAGCTGGATTTTTTGCCAGTATTTCCAGTTTAGCCTTAATCCGCTTTTGCCATATCGGCTCTATTTTTGAAAGTTCATCCCTGGCTTTCTTTAAAAATGAAAGAGCATACACTAATCGATTCCAAGATCCTTCCAAACTTCATCAGCAGAGATCGTATCAGTTTCGCCATTTTCAAATTCTTTAAGCCGACGCTCTGCAATTTCAAGATCCAATTCATCAAAATATAATTCCAAAGCTTGGGTGATGATGTGGCTTTTTTTACTTCCAAGCTCTTTGGAAATGGATTCCAATTCTTCAGAGACCGCCCTGGGGAGCGTAATGTTCATGCGATAATGTTTTGACATGTATAATTATACATATAAATATACACATTATTCAATGCATTCTATTTCACCAAAACAATTTTCCGTGTCTCAACAAAACCGCCAGCTTCCAACCGCATATAAGAAAATATAATGGAAAAAAGAATAATTTCTTCATGGCAACTCCTTGATTGCTGATTTTCTGAAATGTAGCAATGATTGAAAATTACTATCACTAATTGTATTTAAAACAGACTCGCCAAATTTTACACTCATCTCCATTGTAAATCCTTCCCTGTTTCCTTGCCCTCGTGAGAAGCCAAAGGTTATATTCACCGACTTTTTTCAACGTATAAATCATTTTTTAATGCAAAGCAGTTTAACTCCCAGATATTTGATCATCGGGGTCATCCTCGCATGGGCTATCTATGCTCTCATGCCTACGTGGCAATACCAAAACATGTCTGCGGAGCGGAAGGAAGAACTACGTGAATCCGGTGAACTGAGTACGATTGAATCAAAAATTATTCGTCAGGGTTTGGATCTAAAGGGCGGTATGTATATTGTGCTGGAAGCAGATATACCTACGTTAATGAAAAATCTGGCCGACAATCGTGATGATCGGTTTGATGCTGTTTTAAATACAACCATAGAGAAATCTAAAACTCCAGACACAGATTTTTTCACCATCTTCAGACAAGAAATTCAGTCCAGTGGTTTAAAACCGGCACGGTATTATCATGAATATGGTTCAGCCCTCGACGAAATATTAACTGGCTTGGAAGAAGAAGCCGATGATGCAATAAACCGCGTACTGGAAATCCTGCAAAATCGGGTGGATCAGTTTGGTGTGTCCGAACCCACTATTCAAAAGCAGGGTCAGCACCGCATCCTTGTAGAATTAGCAGGAATTCAGGATTCCGAGCGGGCCCGTGCACTTCTCCAAAGTACTGCTTTACTGGAATTTTATCTTGTAAAGAATGCGGCTGTGACCAATGAGATGCTGATACAATTGGATGATGTTCTGAAAGAATCCACCAGCGAAGAAGAATTGGCAGAACTAACCGGATCTGCTCCAAAGGACATAATGAAATTAGAAACTCCACTTGATACAGATGATGATGAAAGTATAACAGTCGATGAGATCTTCGGCGAAACAGGAATAACCACAGGCGATGCCAGCATATCTGATGGTACGGAAATATTCGCCGATGCACCGTTCCGTTCATTAATTGAACCTTTGCCTGGAGATATGGGTGTGATTGAAAAAAATGTTTATGCAATGAAAAAACTCCTGGCTAAAAATGAAGTTCAATCTAAACTCAAATCTTCAATGGGGCAGTTTCTGTTCAGCCACGAAGCAAAACCAATTCCAGGATCACCATCCCAGAAAAAAGCTTACCGGCTATATTATATAGAACGCACACCGGAACTTACCGGTGGGGTTGTGGATGAAGCGAGAGCCGACCTTGGAACATTAGGCAGCGGCAGTGCCGGACAACCAGTGGTTTCGTTAAATATGAACAGTGACGGTTCCCGAACTTGGGCCCGGGTGACTGGAGCAAATGTTGGCGAGCGGATCGCCATTGTATTGGACGGGAAAGTACATATGGCCCCATCCATCCGAGAGAAGATTCCCAGCGGGAGCACACAGATTGAAGGATTCGCCAATATTAACGAAGCGAAGGATATCGCTATTATTCTTCGTGCGGGTGCGCTGCCTGCACCGGTAAATATTATCGAGGAACGTATTGTTGGACCCAGCTTAGGTGCAGATTCCATTGCCAAGGGGACACAATCTGTACTGATCGGGTTGGCACTTGTCATGATATTTATGCTGGTATATTATAAAATTTCGGGATTCATAGCCAATTTCGCCTTGATCTGGAATATTTTATTGGTATTGGCGGTACTGGCTTCCCTAGAAGCGACCCTGACCTTGCCAGGGATCGCCGGACTCATTCTGACTGTTGGAATGTCCATTGATGCCAACGTTATTATCTTTGAGCGCGTAAGGGAAGAACTGCGACGAGGGAAAACACCCAAAGCCGCAATAGAATCCGGCTACAACCGGGCGCTGACTACCATCATTGATGCCAATGTCACAACAGTGATTGCCGCATTGGTATTATATCAGTTTGGTACAGGTCCGATCAAAGGGTTTGCTACTGTACTATTCTGGGGAATTCTAATCAGCATGTTTACAGCGGTCTACGTAACCCGCACCATCCTTAACACAATTACATCCCGGAGGGGCCTCACCAGCGTGAGCATATAAAATGCGTATAATTAAAGACACCCAAATTGATTTTATGAGCCAATCCCGATTTGCAGCATTTATTTCTGGTGCATTAATTTTGGCTGGAATCATCTCGCTGGGAATTAACAAAGGCCCTAATCTGAGCATTGATTTCAAAGGCGGTTCCATGGTGGCAGTGAATTACACTGAACCTGTAGATATTAATGAGGTCCGTTCTGCTCTTAGTAATGTTTCAATCGATGGTCAAAACTTTGATTTCAGCCAGGTCGAGATTAAACACTTTGGTGACGAATCAAACGTGGCTGTTCGACTCCCAACCCTGGAAGATGAACCGGAGCAATTCTTACAGAAATTTGTATCAAACATGAAAAATATTTTCCCCGCTCTAATACCTGAGAATGAGAATGATTTTATCTTGTCCATCGAAAAAGTTGGCCCAAAGATTGGTGCTGAGCTAAGTGGAAAAGCAGTGATGGCAATTCTATCTGCCCTGGCTCTAATCCTCGTTTATATATCGATACGTTTCGAATTCAAATATGCGGTCGGAGCCATCGTAGCTCTAACTCATGATGTAGTCGTGACACTGGGAATATTTTCTATTCTAGGATATGAAGTGTCATTAGCGGTTATTGCTGCATTCCTGACCATTGTGGGATACTCATTAAATGATACCATCGTTATCTTCGACAGGATCCGGGAAAACGTAAAGAGTTTAAAAGGGGTGACCATGCCCCAAGTGGTAAATCAAAGCATCAATGAATCTCTGAGCCGAACTATTGTTACATCCCTAACAACTTTCTTTGTTGTCTTTATCCTTTATCTTTACGGCGGTGAAGTAATCCATCATTTTGCCTTTGCTATGATCATTGGTGTACTTGTAGGTACCTACTCAAGTGTATTCGTTGCCAGTCCCATTGTAGTAAGCATGGCATCCGAATCATGAACTATTTTTTTTCCTAAGAAAAATTGCCCGGCAGAATACCAAACGAGAATAATCTGCCTTCATGAATCAATTTGCCATAATTGATTCACCCTTAGGAAAGTTTGGAATACAGTGTAATGATAAAGGAATCTGTCGAATTTGCCTTCCCAATTCCGCACATTTTCAAACTATTCCCATTACCCCTTTAAAAAAACAATCATCTACCCTGAAACAGGCTATGGATGAATTGAACCTTTATTTCTTGGGAGAAGGCAGAAAATTCACGGTGCCGTTGGACCTTAGGCTGCCTCCATATTCCAATAAAGTTTTGAAAGCAGTTAGTAAAATCCCCTTTGGCAATACTGCTTCATATCAGGAAATTGCCATTCAAACTGGTAACCCAAAAGCTGTTCGCGCTGTTGGAAATGCTAATGCCAGAAATCCAATACCCATAATCATTCCCTGTCACCGAGTTATAGCATCATCGGGTAAGTTAGGCGGTTACGGCGGCGGGATTGATCTGAAGAGAATGTTGCTTCTCCATGAAAATGACGTTTTATCAATAGAATCCGGTCCTTAACGGTCCAATTCCCGGAACGCATTTTGAACAATGCGAATGTAAACCTACAATAAATTAGAACTTCTGGCCTATACCAAAGAGAAGAGATTTTTCTATATATTTTCCATTATAAAATGACCATCCATAATCGAAACGAATATTTCCAGAAATAGCTACCGGAATTCTGATTCCAAGTCCAATTCCCAGCATCGGATTTTCATTCCAAACATCATCCCACTCATCTCCGGTTATACCCATATCAATGAATAAAGCTGCTTGTAGGCCGAGCTCAGATTTTATCGGCCCAAAAAGCGATGGAGACTGGTAGGCATATTTTGGAATTATTGTCTGGCGTACCTCTAAGGATGAAACAGCTCTCAAATACCCAAACCGATATGACTGAGATTGATCATCATATATTTTGCGTGTTGGTATCCGCCAGCCACGAACAGTATTAACCCCTCCTAATGAACCGAGCCAAAATTCATTGCGAAAGCCCCGAGTAGATGAAATATTCAGATTAATACCTAAGGTTGTCTTTCGCTTTCCTTTTAACGGTGAGTAATACGCACTGTAAGACTGGATCCAATTAGTCGTGGATTCCGGCTCTGGCTGGTTTAAATGCCAATAATACTTCCCGTACCAGAATATGTACATACCTTTGCTCGGATCATTATAAATATCCCTTGTATCATAAACCGCACTTAACTCAGGAGAAAAATAATAGAAATCGGTTGTGTCCTCTCCAAAATATTCTTTTTTTTCCAGTTCAATACCAGCAGTCAGGCGTCTCTCATATCCAAAATATCGCCCAATATTAATTTCA
>DTUG01000147.1 GCA_012964275.1 Fidelibacterota bacterium
TATGGTCTCGGGAATATCCAAACTTGGCGTTTTCCATCTCAGGGTGGGATGACATCACTTGGTTTGATACCATCTTTTCATAAAGGTGTTTCTTTGATGAATCCCAGTACTTGGCCCCAATTAAAATATACATATCTTTCAATTGCATATAATGGTTTGGAATCAAATTTGACAAACTTGAATGCTAGAAATGGGTTTTCGAGTATACAATCTGGTCAATTGCTTGTGCCAATTAAGAAATTATCGGCTTTGGGCATTAGCATTCATCCATATACATATCAGCAAGTTGCATTATCGGATACAATTTATCCAGATATGCTAGCGTTTGGGGATACGTTGGATATACAGCGTAGATATGATCAAGCTGGCGGTATTATGGCGCTCAACTTCTCAGCTGCGATGACTGTGTTTAAAGACGCCAGGATTGGAGCTAGCTTGCAACTGCTTTTCGGGTCATCCCGCCAGCATAAAAAATTGTTTTTAGACCAGATTCCAATTACCGAAACATCCAGAATGAGTTACAGTGGTTTAAATGCAGAGTTATTTTTGCACCGGTCTTTTTCACGAGCCTTTGATATATATATACATCTGGGTATCCCTATTGAACCTTTGGATGCGATTTATACCAATCTTCATCCGTTTGATGATACAAATAAAAATGCTTACCATGACTATACGTATAATTTTTTAAATCCGGGTTATGATTTTCCCCATCCGCAGGACGTACCGAAAGCTGAACAGATAAGAATCAAGGACATATATGAACCTGCATCAATAGCGATAGGGCTATCCGGGTTACTAACTGACAGATTGCAACTATCTATAGAAACTAAAAACGAAAAAGATTTTGCAGATTATCCTATTGACTTCCCAATAATTTTAAACCAAAGAATCAATAATAAACATGTTACAAGTGTTGGGCTCATCTGGTTTTCGAATGATCTTTCTACTCAATTTTCAGATAAATTTTCAATCCGATCAGGGCTTACTTATAAATCATATATAATTGATAGTTGGGACGCGGATCAAAACAATCGAATAGAGAACATTGACCCAATAACAGAAGTTGGAGGTGCTTTAGGGTTTGGATTTAAATTTAAGGCTGTTGGTAATCAAATAGATGTAAGCTATTATTACGGAATTCGCATTCATCCTTTAAATTTTGTAGGAGATTTTGGTGAAGAACGGATTCAAGAATTACAAGTAGGTATCAGTTTAGCAGATTTATGGTTTGTTAGGAGAAGGCAGAGGTAAAATGGTATTTAAATATTTTCAAATTTATTTTGTTGGAATTTTTACATTCATGGTTTTCATGTGTGTTCCCCCGAAAGGCGATGCTAGTGGAGATTTCGCAAAAGAAAAAGCTAAACTAGATTCGTTGAGAGAAATAAGATGTCCGCGGTTAATGAGCAGTGCTGCAGAGTATTATCGAAACCGCGACTGGAAACAAACTATAAGGATATACAGTGAAATCACACGATTGGATTGTGATGAATGGAATGCTGACGATGCACCTCCGGAACAGATCTATCAGTATTATTCTATAGCTTATGAACAATTAGGCAAGTTTGATAGTGCTGAAATTGTTCTATTAGACGGTTTACAAAAAATACCTCAAAATATTCAGCTAAGAAAAAGATTGGCTTACGCCTATAAACGTCAAGGGAAGATTGACAAAGAAACCATTGAATATGAGCGCCTAATGGATTTAGCTCCTGAAGATGTAACAGTATTAAATGATCTTGCAAAGATTTACAAAGATCAGGGTCGCTTTGTTGATCAGATTTTGGTTTTGGAGGAGATATTAAATATTGATCAAAATAATGAGATTGCTCAAAGCGAATTAGCGATGGCTTTTGAGAGTAGTGGTCGTGATCCGCTCGATATTTACCAAAAGCGGTATGATGATAATCCTGATAATATTAGCTATGGATTGGATTATGCCGATAGACTTATAAACGCTGATCGCAGCAGTGATGCGGTCAGCGTTTTGAATAAGGTCATATCAAAAGATCCAAGCGGCAAGCTAGCCTACCGGAAATTAGCGGAAGCCAGTAAATTAATTGATGATCTTGAAAATGAAGCAAAGGCATATGAGTCATTATTTAAAATTGATCCTCGCGATGGTAAAGTTGCAATTCTCATATCTGACGTTTACATTGATCTTCAAGAATTTGGTAAAGCACTACGTTGGTCAGATAAAGCTATAAGTTTGATTTCAAACAATGGAGACGGTTATGGTCAAAAAGGTAAAGTTTATTATATTGGTTGGGATTCATTTCGACAGAATCCATTTTCAACTGATGATAGAATTGTTGCAAAGTTAGCTTACGATTACTTTTTAAAAGCTGAGGAAAAAGGATATCGAGGATATACCAAACAAAATTGGCTGGAAAAAAATGCTAAGGATGTCTTATATGGTAAGGCTCAATGGTTTATGGCAGATGATAATGTCAAAAGATCAAGAACATTGCGAACTTCCACGGCTGATTATAATTGGGTTACAGATATATTAAAACCAGAAGCCAGTTGGTAATAATTCTTGTCTTTTATCAAACGGTCTGATTCTTACTTATTCAATATAATACAGCGTGAATTAAACAGAGAGATTACTACTCTCGAACTGATTGCCTCCGAAAACTTTACCAGTCCAGCGGTGCTTGAGGCCGCTGGCGGAGTGATGACCAATAAATATGCCGAAGGTTATCCAGGAAAGCGCTATTATGGAGGCTGCGAACACGTGGATGAAGCTGAGAATATAGCCCGCGATAGGTTGAAACAATTATTTAATGCCGGGTACGCTAATGTGCAGCCTCATTCAGGCTCTCAGGCAAACATGGCAGCTTTGATGACATTTATAAACGTTGGTGACACAGTGATGGGTTTAGATCTGGCTCATGGGGGTCATTTAACGCATGGCAGCCCAGTCAATTTTTCCGGTCAGTTATATAATTTTGTATCCTATCATGTGGCTGAATCAACAGGTCGGGTTGACTTTGATGAGACTCACGCATTAGCGATTCAACATAAACCTAAATTGATCATTTGTGGCGGAAGCGCGTATCCGCGTTTTATTGAATTTGAACAATTTCGCGAAGTAGCGGATGAAATCGGAGCATTTTTGATGGCGGATGTAGCCCATCCAAGCGGACTTATTGCAGCGGGTCTACATCCATCACCCATGCCTTTCTGTGATGTAATTACCAGTACGACACATAAAACGTTACGCGGACCCCGGGGCGGAATTATCATGATGGCTGATGATCATGAAAACCCATGGGGTAAAGTTGCACCTAAATCCGGAAGGGTGAAGATGATTTCAGAATTAATTGACTCCGCTGTAATGCCGGGCATCCAAGGTGGTCCTTTGATGCATATAATTGCTGCCAAAGCGGTGGCTTTCGGTGAAGCATTAAAACCAGAATTTAAAACTTATGCACAACATATCGTTGATAATGCACAATCAATGGCGAACGAGTTCTTAATCCGTGACTATCAATTAGTCTCCGGTGGAACGGATACACATGTAATCTTAATTAATTTAACTAATAAAAATATTACTGGAAAAGTAGCTGAAAATGCTCTTGAAATGGCAGGGATTACGGTGAATAAGAATATGGTACCCTTTGATAAGAAAAGCCCTTTCATTACAAGCGGGATACGAATCGGAACACCCGCGGTAACAACCCGTAACATGGGTAAAGATGAAATGATAAAGATTGTAGAATTCATTGATCAAATTATAAATGACCCTGAAAATTCTTCAGTTATAGACAAAGTTAAACAGGATGTATTTAATTTATGCCAATCCTTTCCTTTATATAATGAACTACATTAATAGATTTCCTTTTCCGCTTACTTTTCTGACTCTGTTATTTTTAATTGTGTATTCTTCCTGTAGCCCCGCAGCGATAATTTTAGAACATCAACCAGAGTTTGTGGAAAAATTCTTCGAAAAGAGGGTTGAATCCATTGAAGAAAAAATAAAAAAAGACCCAAACAATGTTCAATTATTAAAGCAGGGCGTGAAAGAATTCACCATGTATGCGTTTGGATTTTTAACGGAAAAATCAGACCGAGTCATATTAAATAATTACTCAACTGGAAAAGAATTACAGCAAATTGCTCATCAGTATTTTGTACAGGCAATCGATTTTGGGGAGCGTATAATTAAAAATAATTATAAGGATTATCCGGTGTGGATCTTGGGAGAAAATGAAAATCTTAAACTGGAACCAGTGGATACAGATGTTGGAGTATTTTATTGGACTGCTGCTGCGTATGGAGGTGCTATAAGTTCGAGCCAGGGTAATCCAGCTTGGGTAATCAAATTACCCAGAGTTGGATTATTGTTGGATGCAGTTATTGAAAAAGATTCTTTATGGAATAATGGAGCAGCGCTTGTAGCACTGATAACGTATACTATGAATAACCCAGAAATATCAGGTGAAAACGAGGAATTAGCTCGACGCTATTTTAATACAGCAGTTTCTGCTTCTAATGGAACTGATTTAGGTCCTTATATTGCTATAGCAGAATCTGTTTCAAAGTTGAATCAAAACAGGGATGAGTTCATCCAATTACTAAACCAGGCGCTTGATATTGATATAAATTCCAATCCAGATCTGCGATTAGCTAATATAATCAGCCGGAAAAGAGCAGAGTGGTTGCTGGCAAACGTTGACGAATTTTTTTATTGAAACGGGTTATAACTATGAAAAAATTAGTAATTATTTTGTTCATATATTCCCTTGGAGGTGATATAGAAGCCAAAAAAATGATAATCAAGATGGCAACATTAGCTCCAGAGGGAACAGAATGGTATGGGCTATTAGCAGAGATGGGCCAGCGCTGGCAAGAAGTAACCAATGGTGAAATTCGACTGCGGATATATCCAGGCGGGGTGGTTGGTGATGAGCGTGATATGATACGAAAAATACGAATAGGTCAAATTCACGGTGCTGCCATTTCGGCAGAAGGTTTAACGGAAGTTAACCCACAATATACTTTTTGTTTCATCCCAATGTTTTTTCAATCCTATGAGGATATTGATTATGTACGAGATAGCCTTAAAAAGGATTTACTATCCGGTGCAGAAAAGAACGGATTTAAAGTTCTGACCATGGTTGATGTTGGCTGGGTATATTGGTTTACCAAAGAACCGATCTACATACCTAATGATCTTAAAAAACAAAAAATATTTACTTGGGCTGGAGATTATAAGACAGGAAAATTATGGGACCAGGCAGGTTTTAATTCTATACCACTTGCAGTTCCTGATGTCCATTCTGGTCTGCAGACTGGGTTAATTAATGCCATGGCATTCCCCCCAATTTTTGTATTAGCAAATCAGTACTTTGGCATCACTTCGCATATGCTTGATATGAAGTGGGGAATTCTAACCGCGGCCATCGTGATAGATCAGAAAATATGGAATCGAATCAAATCTGAATACCAGGATAAGATGTTAAAAATCGCAGATGACATTGGTCGAGAACATCAATTGAATAATCGGGAAGACGCCGATAAAGCTGTTGATGTTATGAAAGAGTATGGCCTTCAAGTTAACACACCTTCAATAGAGCAAGTAAAGGAATGGGAATCAATTGTAGAATCTATGTATCCTCTTATCCGCGGTAATGTGGTAAATGCTGAAGTTTTTGACAGAGTAATAAAAATGAATGGTCAACTTCCTTCAAGGCGGTGACCCTATCCTAACGCTGTTAAATAAATATAAGCAATTAGAAAATGGTATCTCTTTTATCATTTTTATTGGTTTAGTAATCCTTCCTGCAACAGATCTTCTCATTCGTGAAATCATACGACCGATTATACCAACATTAAGCAAAATACCCGGTTCACAAACTATCGTATCACATTTAACCCTTATAATTGGGTTTGCAGGTGCAATAATAGCTGCCCGTGAAAATAAATTATTGGCATTAACAACGATTCCCTTATTTGGAAGTGATGAACTAAAAGGATTAGGGAAATATATCGCAAAATGGGTATCAATTTGCGTTATTCTGATATTGGCAATTGGCAGCTTAGACCTGGTACTAATAGAAAAATCCGTGCTATACCCTGTATTTGTTGCACCAAATGTTCCCAGGTGGTTTTTTCAAGCAGCAATGCCGATAGGCTTTTTTCTTATTGGCGGCCATTTGATATCCAAGAGCAAGGAAAGTATTTTCTCACTGACAGGGCTACTCACATTATTTTTTATAATTTTACTTATAGTTTCACAAGATATTTTAAGAGAGACGGCATTTATTCTATTTCTTGGAATGATTTTATTTGTATTGGCGGTTGCAAATGGCATGCCTATTTTTTTAGTGCTTGGCGGCATAGCATCTCTTTTATTCTGGTATGATTATACTCCAGTATCTGCCATTGCTGCGGAGGCTTACCGTATTGTGGTTTCACCCCACCTCGCAACAATCCCATTATTTACCCTGGCAGGATATATTTTAGCTGAAAGCGATGCATCTGATCGTTTAGTTAAAGTATTCAGGGTGCTGTTTGGTTGGTTACCGGGTGGAACTCCTGTTGTGATTCTATTATTGTGTGGATTTTTTACAGCGTTAACAGGCGGTTCTGGTGTGACCATCTTAGCACTAGGAGGATTATTATTACCCTTAATGATTAAAGAAGGTTATAGCCGGAATTTTTCATTAGGCTTGATTACTGCAACAGGTTCCATAGGTCTTTTGTTCCCTCCCAGCCTGCCACTAATCCTCTATGGAGTTACTGCCGGAATTTCAATAAAGGATATTTTTATCGCCGGCATTGTCCCAGGATTTTTCCTGATATTAATGGTGAGTATTTGGTCTGTTTGGCAGGGGAAAGTACAGTCAGTTAAGCGGCATACTTTTAACTGGTTAAAAGCATTTCAAATCTGCTGGGCAACTAAATGGGAACTGCTGATACCTTTCCTTGTCCTATATGGAATATTTGGCGGCCATGCAAAGTTGGTGGAAACTGCGTCATTAACCGTTATCTACATATTTATAATAGAAACTTTTGTTTATAAAGATCTGGCTTTAAAAGACAGTGTGAAGATAATTACTTCTTGTGCAACTTTGGTTGGTGGAGTTCTACTCATAATAGGCGTCGCTATGGGATTGACCAGCTACTTGGTAGATGCACAGATTCCGATGCTATTACTTTCTTGGGTGAAGATGGTCGTGTCATCCAAATACTTATTTTTAATCCTGCTCAATGTATTTTTACTTATTGTGGGATGTTTAATGGATATATTCAGTGCCATCATCATTGTTGTACCACTTATTGCTCCGCTAGGGATCCATTTCGGCATTGATCCAATCCATTTAGCCATAATTTTTATTGCAAATCTTGAATTGGGATTTTTAACACCCCCGGTGGGAATGAACCTTTTTCTTTCAGCATATCGATTCGATGAAAAAATGCCGGCAATCTATAAATCAACGTTCCCATTCTTTTTGGTATTATTAGTAGCTGTTCTATTTATTACTTATATACCTCAATTAACATTAGGATTAATACGTTAAATAATGGAACATATATGCTTAAGAATCATTTCTTGACAGTGAGAAAGTACCGAGAATATATTCGCCCGCCAAAATATAGGAGTACATAGATACCATAAACGCTAATATTGCCCCCGACGGGGAATGACAAATACTAATTGAATACTAGGAGACGTTTCATGAAGCGTTTAGGGATAGTACTCTGTCTCTACATTATCTTTTCGACTTCTATTTTCGCACAGAGCGAAGCAGGGGCGATCTTTTTACTGATTGCTCCGGGTGCTCGTGCAGGTGGTATGGGCGAAGCACAGGTCGCTGTTGCCGATGACGCTTATGCCAGTTATTGGAATCCTGCTGGATTAGGTTTTCTAGATGGGACAGAATTGGCAATGATGCACGTTAACTGGTTGCCCGGTCTGGCCGATGACCTTTATTATGAATTTCTTGCTTTTCGCCGGCATTATCCTACCCTGGGAACCATCGGTGGTCATATCATTTTTTTAAATCTTGGTGAACAGATCAGAACGAGTGAAATTGGTGAGGAATTAGGTACCTTCACCAGCTATATGACAGCATTGTCAATGTCATACAGCGCATTGATCTCTCAAGATAAATCATTCGGGCTTAATGCCAAAATTTCTTACCAGCATCTGGTTGAAATCGGTGCTGGAAGTGAAAAAGGAAAGGGCACTTCTACAGATTTTGGTTTTGATGTTGGTTATATGCGGAAAAATTGGCTGTTGAATGATCTAACTCTTGGTATAATGGTATCTAATATAGGTCCTAAAGTATCTTTCATTGATCCCGATCAGGCCGATCCTCAACCCACTAACCTGAGTCTCGGAATAAACTATGCTATCGTTAATACGGAGTACAACAAATTGAATATTGTATACGATGTGGATAAACTTCTGGTGGCATCCTATCCAGACATGGACTGGGATGACAATGGCTATATTGGCGGATACGATGAAGATGGCAATAAAAGTCCTGGTAATGACTACAATAAGGAAGGAAAAACTGAAATAGCCCATACCGATCCAATTTATTTGGCGTTATTTACTTCTTGGGTAGACGACTGGTTTCTTGGCGGAGATATAGATAGGGTAATTTCCGGTGAATATGGTGATAAAGTAATTGGCGGTTGGACCTGGGATGATTCGTTCGATGCAAATGACAATGGAAAACCTGATCCTGAAGAAATGGAAAAAACTATAAATTCTAATCCCGGGGATTCAGATTGGGGCATATACAATGAGTGGGGACAGAAGGAAGTTGGAAGTAATAATGATCGTTCATTATCAAATGAATTGGATAAGCTTGTACACAATTCTGGCATAGAATACTGGTATGGCAAATATTTCGCAATTCGATCCGGTTATTACTATGATAAAACGGGCAAAATAAGTAATCCTACGTTTGGCATTGGGTTACGATTTGCCGGTTATGGATTTGATTTTGGATATACCTATGGAGAACCTGGGCATCCATTGACGAATACGATGCGGTTCTCCCTTAATATGGAATTCTAAAGCATTTGCACCTATGGCGTCAAAGCTTCCTTTGGGCTGGGTTTTGGCTTCAGCATGTATTTTATCATTTACACGGGCTGAAGTAACAGGCAATCTCCGTATTTGTGTACTTCGGATTAGTTTCAAGGAGGATGCAAAGGCAAGCACAACAGGCAACGGTCAATTTCTGACTTTAAATGAAGGAATGGACTGCGAATTTTACCAAATTGATCCACCACCGCATAATCAAAGTTATTTTGAATCACAACTGAAAGCGGTAGACAGCTATTTTAGGTCAGTTTCTTACGGTAATTTTGGACTTGATCTAAATTATTCTCAGATATACCCGTTTGATAACAGTGGATATAGCCTACAAAATGAGATGGCTTATTATCATCCCTATAATCAAGATGATTTGCATGAATCACGCCTTGTTGCATTATTTCAACATTCCTTGGAAGCAGCATATGTTCAGGATAGTATAAATTTTTCTAATTTTGACCTGATTGTTGTTTTTCACGCTGGGATAGGACAGGATTTTACTCTCCCTTTTCTTGATCCAACTCCAGAAGATATCCCTTCTACGTTTGTTGATCAGAAAATGATATTGGAATCTACAGGGTACAATGGCATCGCTGTTGGACCAGCCTTTGTTACTCACGGAATCATTCTACCAGAAACACAAAACCATCTTCAGTATGATATCGCGATTGATATGTTTTCAAGTGTCACTGAACCATGTGACTACCAATATGGTTTGACAGGGACCTTTTCCTTGATGATCGGATTTGCTGTGGGACTACCGCCTCTATGGGATATTGAATCAGGAGATAGCAGGGTTGGAATATTTGGATTAATGGATCAGGGGTCTAACAATGGACGTGGACTGATTCCTGCACCCCCGGATGCTTGGACACGTACATTTGCGGGCTGGGAAACACCTATGACAGTCATTCCTGGAAACCAGGTTAATCTACCTGCTCGCAGTGAGGACAACTTGGTGAAGATTATTATCAATCGAGATGAATATTTTCTTATAGAGAATCGTACAAATTATGTACAAGATGGCGTCAGTCTGGATTCTATGAGATATCTTCTTTGGGAGCAATCTGATGTATATCCGCCATTTATTAAAGTTCTTTTCGACTCTATAGATGTTGAAAGAGATACAAACGGCGTTATAACGGGAATCCCAGGCTATGATCTGGGAATGCCTGCAGCAGGATTTTTAATATGGCATATAGATGAAAACAGGATTCAGGCAGGGCTTAACGATTATTCAGTAAATAGAGATTTGAATATGTTGGGAATCGATCTGGAAGAGGCAGATGGGGCACAAGATTT
The DNA here is from genome assembly GCA_012964275.1 of Fidelibacterota bacterium. GTDB lineage: Bacteria > Fidelibacterota > Marinisomatia > Marinisomatales > UBA1611 > UBA1611. The sequence continues at coordinate 10,367 of DTUG01000147.1, forward strand.
AGGGTACCCATCATTTTTTATGTTTACTAATCCCTCAGCGGGCTATTTCGGAGATATGTGGTTCAATGGCAATAAGGAGTATGAGCGGGCTAATCCAGAGATGGGTGGCTTGCCTCCGACATTTAATCCATATACGTTCCCCAATACAAATGCCAATAATGGTTCATCGACTTTTTTATCTATTGGCAATATTAGTGACCCCGGTGATACCATGTCTTTTATTGTCAGCAATTCAATGATTATGGCAGGATTCCCGGATACGACTGCATTTATACGCTCCGTGTTTGATTTGGATGGCGATGGTGTAAATGAGATCATTGGCGGACATGATTCTCTATGGATGGCTCAATCTAACAATTTAACAGATCGACTATATTTCCATGAATTAGAAACCAAT
>DTUG01000148.1 GCA_012964275.1 Fidelibacterota bacterium
CCATGATCCAGGATATGAGACAAGAGAAATTGAGTCCATGGAATCTGCAGGAACGGATCACGCAAATTCAGTCCAATGTAAAATTAAGCGAAAAAGAAAAATTTTACTTGGCCCGGATGCTTTTCCCCCATGTTGATGCTGCCGATTATGTTGAGTTGGTCACCACAACTCATGGCGAGGATAATCGGTTGAATTTGGTATTTCAAACGGAAGGAATGGATGGTCATGTTTATCGAATTCGTCCACCCTTTTTGCCCAAGGAGATCGGTCAATTCCATTCCCTATTATCGGAATCATCTCTATCCGGGACCTTTACTGCACAGCACGATTTCCTGTTTATGTTTAATTCCCGTAATCGAATGGTCGGTGGATTGTATTGGAAAAACATGGAAAAGAATCGCATCCATTTGGAATGGGTTGCTGTTCGGGAAAAATATCGCGGGATCGCATTAAGCAAACGATTGATGGAGGATTTTTATAAACGGATGAAGCATCGGGGAGTTGAAGTCATTACGGTTGGTTTTTATGTGGAGAAATTCTTCTTTGGACATGGATTTGAGATTGATAAACAATATGGTGGATTGGTGAAGAAATTGTAATTCTTTTTTCCATCAAACGTCTTTCGCCACCCATTTCAAATCCAATCAACCATTCAACCAGCTACACAAAACCAATCACCATCCTTACGGCATTCCCAATTCTTTACAAAATGTCGTAAATGGTAAAATTCTGCATCCTTTTTTTAAGACATCCTTTGTCCCAGTATGAACCTGATAAAAAGATGGTATTTCGGTTCGCTCTTTAAAATTATTGATGGCGGGACTCAAATCTCTTTCGCTGGTTTTACATTCAACGGCAAAAAGTGGTTTTTTATCTTGGAGAATAACAAAATCAATTGCTCGTTTATCTGTATCCCGGATGAATCTCAATTCCATATTATATCCTACCGTATCTTCTTTTAAATGACAACATTTCAGTAATTAACACGCAACAAGATTTTCAAATTTATATCCTATCTCTTCCAGGATAGACCAATCCCATAAATAGAGTTTTTGTTCTTTTTTTACAGCTCGAATTTTGGAGTACAAGGAATAATACTCATGTTTATTAAACTGCTAATTTCCCACCAATCCATTATTCCATTCATCCAGCAATCCAATATTCCAACCACCCTTTCACCACAGCTCACCAACTGCCAATCACCATTTCCCATCTTCCTTCTCCCATTTTCTATCCAACAATCCATTCATACGTAATTGTGATATCTCAAAACAAAAAAGGCTCGCAAATGCGAGCCTTTTTTATATTCGTAATCAATCTGGAATATTAATTATGCTTGTGCTTCCAGTTCCTGAACACGATTCCGAAGGTATTGAACCTGTGCAATCAATTCATCAACCAGAGCAGATGTTGCACCTGTCGGAGCGTGGGATTTTTTGCCAAGGTCAAGTTCGGGAGCAGGATTGCCAGTATCTTTAAACTGAACATCATCCTTTTCAGCAAAGAAGGCTTGTTTTCCCAGAGTTTCAGCAATGTGATTCACCGTAGCACGTTTTGGACTGTTGACTCCATTTAACCATTTATGGATGGTATCGCGAGTAACACCCAAAATTTGGGACCATTGTTGAATGGTATATCGGGAGTTATTTAGGGAATCAATTACGATTTCTGATCTTGTCATGATTACCTCTTTTTTTGTTGATAGGTTATTTGTTTCTTAAGGTAATGGACTATATATATGAATACAGATATAATACAAGTAAAAAATTATGAAATTCAGTACAACATAAGATAAATCATAACACCAGTAATAGATACATATAGCCAAATGGGAAACGTGATTTTTGCAATTTTTCGATGTTTATCAATCTGGAAAGTCCACCCCCTGTATAAGGTCAATAATGCCAACGGAATAATGCTCACAGCCAGAATGATATGCGTTAATAGAATCATATAATAAAGTATCGAAAAATCGCCGGTATACATTTTGGGGCCACTTTTGAACCAGTGATAGATCACATAGGATACAAGAAATAATGATGATGTTCCAAATGCTGTTAGCATCACATTTCGATGATGGTCCCTTTGCTTCTTCTTAATCAAAATAAATCCATATATCAAGAGAGGAATAGTTAATCCATTCAAGGAAGCATTAACCAAGGGTAGCATAGATACATCCAGTGAACCTTCAATGCCCTCGGGTCTTGGCCCTAAAATGAGAAATGCCACAGCTAAACTGATGACAGCAGACACA
>DTUG01000149.1 GCA_012964275.1 Fidelibacterota bacterium
AATATCTAAGCCTGATTGTCCCCATATAACTGTAACTAAATAAAAATTTACAACCAGGTATTTCACGAAAATTCCATCCTTTCAACTAGATTATTTTTCAAGAGTTCTGCGGTTTATAATCCAGGCCCCTATTGGATGATAGTTAATGGATATGTTCAATTATTTAATACTGCATTATTAATTGTATAAAAGTAACAATATCTGAAATATTAACACTGCCATCACCATTTATGTCCGCTGGTGGCGTTGGAGCATATCCATAATCAGTCATCATATTTACAATATAACAAAGATCGGTTATATCAATTAATCCATCAAAATTAATGTCTCCAACAGTGTATTCCGGAAAATCGATAACACCAGTAAGATATTCCGGGTCATATTTCTGTGCGCGGGCCACCATAACATTATTGCCGGGGTAAACAAAATTCCATACTGTAGTACCACTGTTGGTCACTTCAAACATCCTTGCATCATCGGCATCAGTAATAAGAGTATTGCCGTTGGGCAAGCGAAAGGCGCCAGATTGAACATTGGAGTGAAAACCGCCTGAATGCATCCAGACAGGACCATCAGGACCATAGGGTTCTCCCATTTCTACTGTATAATTTCCTTCTTCGCTTAATGGGGTAACAATTTCAAATACTGCAGAATTGTTATTCGTATAATTATTATTGTATAAAATCAAATTTCCTGCACCTGGGAAACCTTCCGGGATCCAGTTTACACCGTGTTGAGAATCCAACTGCTGGTCGTCATTGTTTCCTCGATCATATACCTGGGGATTCCCCCAGCGGTATAAAATATCACCGCCCATACCTGAATTACCACCTGTATGCCCAGCAGCTTCTTCAATGGTTGTGCTGTGATCAATAATGTAAATCTCACCATGGTGGCGGGATGAAACGACTATCTGATCTAAATCAGCATTATAATCAATGGAATTGAAATGCTTCCAGTCACCATTGGGACCACCTGGGCCCTGATTACTGCCCGCGTTACCAAAATTAATATCCATCAATTCAGGATGATCTGAGATAATCCCATAGCCCGGTAAAGATGGGTCCACATCTTGGATAAGATGATCCCAGACATGCCACTCCCAAACAATGTTTCCACCATTTGAGCCAACTGGCTCTATTTCCAGAACAGCTTCTGGCCACATTTGATTCAACGAATTATTAATGGTCTGTCGCCCCATTGCATAAGCTTCATCAGCCGTTTTTCTTTCCCACGCAATTACCAAAATATTCCCATTAGGCAGAGGCTGCACATCATGGTGATGCTGATAGGTGTCATTTGAAACGGTGAACTCCCAAATGATAGTCCCATCCCAGACAATATGAGCGATACCGCCACCGACTCCTCCAGCGATCATGGTCGGGTTCAGGACTCGGAATGGATAAATAATGGAACTATCCGGGAGTAGATATGGTAGACTTGCTGCACCCCTGGAATGGGACCAGGTATGGATCGTGTTTAGATCATTATCAATTAAATATGAAATACCGCCGCCTGGGCCACCTGGACCGCCAGCGACAGGTGAGAAAAGGGTATAACCATCAAATACCTGACTGGTTACGATGGTAATATTCACCACCAATATTATAATACACTTTATGGAGTTCATTAACTGCAAAGTTTTTTTGATCGTGCTAAAATACCATGCAATAATTACAATAAAATATTCTAACATACTGACTGCAGCACAGTCAATTGGTTGAAACTTATCTGAAAATTTATATAAAAATACTGTGATAAGTTTCTTTATAATTCTATTATTCTTTTAGCGGACTCAACTTTGAAAATAAACAAAACCATAAAAGCATATTTAATTATGGGCCGAACATTCGGCACCTGGATAAGCCCGCTTTTTACCGGATTACTGCTGTCCTTTATACGGCTTTTTGTAACCTTAGGCTTGGCACTAGATAGGGTTTTTTACCATTCATTGAGAACGAGAAAATTAACGGATCCAATCGTTATCGTTGGTAATCCACGCTCAGGTACCACTTTTCTGCATCGATACCTGATTCATCAGGGATTCGGTTCCGGGGCACAGCTCTGGCAACTGATATATCCATCAATCGTTCTGCAAAAACTTATCAAACCTGTTCTGCCCCTTCTGGAGCGTATCAGTCCTGCAAGGCATCATTCTACGGCCGCACACCAGACAAGCTTAAGGTCGATTGAAACAGATGACGTGTCCCTATTTTTCCGTTAT
>DTUG01000150.1 GCA_012964275.1 Fidelibacterota bacterium
TAGTGATCTGCCAAGACTCATTAGTGCTGGAATCTTGTTCTTAATTGCTTTTCCTGTCGGTATATCGGCTATATACCAGTTGAGTTTTAAGCAAACATTGGGACTCAGAGGGAAAATCATCACATCCGGTGTATATAGATTTACCCGCAATCCCCAGTATGTGACCCATGTTCTATTAATAGCAGCGATTGTTCTGGCAACCAATTCATCACTCGCGCTGATTGCCGGAATTCCATATTCTATTTGGTTTATTCTTGCACCCTTTACTGAAGAGCAATGGCTCAAAGATCAGTTTGGCAAAGAATATGAAACATACTGCCATCGCGTGCCACGGTACATTGGTCTACCCAAAAAGTGAGAAGAGTAAACACTGGCTTAACGAACACACATGATATTAACCATCAATATTGTTGTTGGTGAAGAGTGGTGATATTGAATCATTAATAATAGTACTAAACAAATGGTCATAAGCATCAGATAAATAATCACCGAATCAAACTATTACCTCCGCCCAGCGGCGTTTTTTGTTTGTGGGATGGTGGGTGGAGTTGAGAAAGGAAAATTGCAGTGAAAAATTCCATCATACTTTCATTCTTAACACTAATAGTATTCGGCGTGCAAGCTAGTGCACAGTGTGAATGTAATGACACTATTGATAATGACGGAGACGGTCTTATTGATTGGCAATATGACTTAGGTTGTACTGATTCAACCGATTACACTGAGGGTGGTTTACCAACCAGAACTATTGAAAACGGGTGGACGGTTATAGAACCGGCAGTAGATAGTCAAATATATTATGTCAGTTCCTCTAGCGGTGATGACAACAATACAGGGTTATCACCGTCACAGGCATTGCGATCCATTGCAGCAGCTTACACATTAACGAGGGAAAATTATTCAGATTGGATACTGATAAAAAGAGGAGATACATTTTTCGAAAGTCTGGATATCAGATATGGCAGATCAAGAACGGAACCTTTTGTAGTGGCAACCTATGGGTCAAGTTTAGATAGACCCATACTCAAAACTGGACCCAATAACGGAATAAATTTTGTTGACTATTTTAAACACGTCTTGATTACTGGGATATCATTTTATGCACATACTCGGAACCCGGATTCTCCTGACTATGTATCTGATGAGGGAGGACAAGGTTTTTATTTTTTCAGAGCCTTTGAAGATTACCCGGGTCATTCCGTTTTATTGGAGGACTGTGTGTTTGATTTTTACCGTAATAATGTTGTTCAAGGTGGAACTACACCTACCGATATCGTATTAAGAAGAAACATCATCACCAATAACTACTCTACTTCCTCACATTCACAGGGGCTCTATATAGCTGGTGTTGACTCTTTAGTCCTAGAAGAGAGCATCTTTGATCATAATGGTTGGCTGATTCAAGCAATTCCTCCCTTTGAAAATGATCAGTCTGATGGTCAGGCAACCTTTTTTAATCACAACACCTATTTTGGGGATGTGAGCAATATTACTTTTAAAGAAAATGTTTTTTTACGAGCTTCTTCTATGAATAATAAATTTACAGCAAATAACGGACCGGCAAGTTCGTACAATTTTACAATTGACAATAATCTATATGTTGATGGAGAAATAGGAATAGGAATAGGCGGGAATGATGATGTTTATCCCTATCGATTTCAAAATATAAATATTACTAATAATGTGATGCTCAATATTGGCCGTTCACAACCTACGACAAGAACATTAGCCTGGTATTTACTCGTTGATGATTGGGACTTTGGATTAATAAAAGACAATCTTTTTCTAAACCAACCAGAACCCGTTCTTGATTACACTTTTGGTATTATGGTAGATGGTGTAACGAAAGATATAATTATTGAGAATAATACCATTCATAACCTTTCTAGCAGTTGGTATTTGGTTGATTTAACGGATAATTCAAGTAAGCAGAATATACTTTTCTCGGAAAACAAAATTTGTAGCCCAGATTATAATTCACCTTTAGCTACCAGTGTTAGCAGTTCGCTGTCTAATTATACATTCCTCCAAAACTGGTATTTTAGCAGTCTTGCACCAAGTCAATGGTTTACTCTTGGGGGTTCTTCCCATGATTTTTCAGGATGGCAGAATATAACCGGCGAAACAGGAATAGACAGCCTATATGAATTTTGTGATCCCGCTAGAAACATAGAAACATATCAGGCCTCAATCGGCCAAGACG
>DTUG01000151.1 GCA_012964275.1 Fidelibacterota bacterium
CAATTCCTTCAAATGATATAAATTTTGCTTTAATTGAAATAGACATTTGGTCCATCTTTTCCGACTAGAATAATGCATTCTCCCCGTACTCCTTTTGTTGAAAAATACGCTATACATTCAGCCAGTGTTCCCCTTATTATTTCTTCATGCAGTTTTGTCAGCTCACGTGCCACTACTGCAGGTCGATCACCTAACACTTCAAGTAAATTATTAAGTGTTTTAATTAAACGGCTTTTATTTTCGTAGATAATGATTGTAGCAGATTCACTTTTTAGATTCTGGATCCGCTTTTTTTGACCTTTTTTCTTGGGTAAAAAACCCTCAAAAATAAACCGGTCTGTAGGTAGCCCTGATGAAACCAATGCTGCCAGGAAAGCAGACGGACCCGGTACCGATTCAACCGTGGAATCAATAGCAATTGCCTCACGAACCAGCTTGTATGCAGGATCCGAAATGCCAGGTGTTCCAGCATCTGTAACGACGGCAAGGTTTTTCCCTGAAGTCAAATGTTTGATTAATTTCGGTATTCTAGAAAATTTATTATGTTCAAAATAACTGATCAGCGGTGTGCTAATATCATAATGCGCAAGCAGTTTAAGGGTGTGCCGGGTATCTTCGGCTGCGATCAAGGGAACGTTACGGAGTGTCTCAACCGCACGATATGTAATGTCACCTAGATTACCAATGGGAGTAGAAACAATAAATAGTGAACCGGTTTTACTGACCACCTTAAAAACGGCCCAGGGCTTTTCTGATCATGTCTACACCCAGATCAATTTCATCCCTACTAATGTTGAGATGCGGTCGAAATCGGATCGATTTAACGCCGGAACCGAGAACAATAGCCCCTTCATCCATGATATAGTTAGCCATTTTATCGCGAGATATACCATCAGGTAAATCAAATGCGCAAAATAGTCCCCGTCCCCGGGAATTGCTGACCAGATGTGAATATTCATTCTGCAGATCTTCCAAGTTCTTCAACAAATATTTCCCTGATTCTGCTGCTTTTTCCACTAGACCTTCTTCTTCTATTATCTCGAGATAAAGGCTGAATCGAACCATATCAGCCAGGTTGCCTCCCCAGGTAGAGTTGAGACGACTGGAAATATTGAAAACGTTTTCATCTACTTCATCAATGCGTTCCCCTACAAAAATTCCGCAACATTGAGTTTTCTTTCCGAAAGAAATAATATCGGGTATAACACCATTAAAATTCTGATGCGCCCACATTTTGCCGGTAATACCTACACCAGTTTGAATTTCATCAAATATCAGCAGAAATTCATTCTCTAAGGTTAAATCCCTAATTTCTTTTAAATATTCACCGCGAAAATGATTATCTCCACCTTCTCCCTGGATTGGTTCCAGGATTATTGCTGCAATATCATCCGGATTGTTAATGATGACATCCTTAATCTGGCTGATACTTTGCTGCTCAAGTACTTTTACCTTTTCCAGATTCTCATCATTTAATGGAAATTGGATTTTTGGATTTTTGACTCTAGGCCAGTCAAACTTTGGAAAAAAATCGGTTTTTCGCTTGTCGGGTGAATCGGTAAGGGAAAGCGTATATCCTGTGCGGCCATGAAAGCACTCATCCAGGTGTATCACCTGACCGCCTTTTTCGCCTTTTCCCTTTTCAATATTCTTGCGCACTTTCCAGTCAAATGCGGTTTTTAAGGCATTCTCCACGGCCAATCCACCACCTTCAATGTAAAATGAATGAGGTAAATAATCAGGCTGGGCAATTCGGCCAACTGTATCCACAAATTCGGCCATTTGTGTTGTATAAATATCAGAATTGGTTGGTTTATTAACTACCGCACTTAATAATCGTTCCTTATTATCCAAAACATAAGGGTGATTGTATCCTACAGACATGGTTGCGAACATAGAAAAAAGATCCAGGTATTCTCGTCCATCACGACCATCCACCAACCACGAACCATGGCTTTTATCCAAATCGATAACAGGTTCCATCCCATCAGCCAGCATACGGTTGGCAATTATTTTTCGCGTATTAGAAAAATTGATACTATTCATTCAATCTCATTCATTATCTGTTATTTCAAATTTAATCCCTTGAGCCAGCGGTAATTCCGTGCTCCAGTTAATGGTATTAGTTTGCCGTCGCATATATTGCTTCCAAGAATCGGAGCCGGATTCCCTCCCCCCTCCGGTTTCCTTTTCACCACCAAAAGCACCACCGATTTCCGCTCCTGAAGTACCAATATTAATATTGGCTATTCCACAATCACTCCCAACGGAAGATAGAAATTTTTCTGCATTGCGCATGTTCATCGTAAACATAGCAGAAGATAATCCCTGTGGAACTCCATTATGCATATCTATAGCATCATCAAGGTCAGTATAGGTCATAAAGTAAAGAACGGGTGCAAAAGTCTCTTCCTGTACAATATCCCAATGGTTTTCTGCTTTGATGATAGTTGGTTTTACAAAATTACCAGGGCCAACTATTGTGGTACCTCCATATAAGATCTCACCACCGGATTTCTTAGCCTTTTCTATAGCAGTTTCAAATTCTTGTACTGCATTCTGATTGATTAAAGGACCCATCAAAGTCCCATCATCTAATGGATCACCGATGTGCACCTGTTTATATGCATCAACAAGACGAATTTTCAGTTCTTCGTATCGGGAATCGTGGACGATCACACGGCGGGTACTTGTGCAGCGCTGTCCTGCGGTACCCACTGCACCAAAAGCAATTGCTGGGACAACCATATCCATATCAGCAGTTTCATCTACAATTATACAATTATTTCCGCCAAGCTCTAGAATGCATTGTCCAAATCGTTTTGCTAAAGTTTCGCTTACATGACGGCCCATATGGGTTGAACCAGTAAAAGAAACCAGTGGTACACGCTCATCACTAATGAGTTGTTCACCAACCGTTGAGCCTCGTCCTATCAGTAAACTAAAAATACCAGTATATCCATTTCGTTCCATTACATCATTACAGATATTTTGAACGGCGATAGCACAGAGCGGCGTTGATGATGATGGTTTCCATATTGTAGTATTGCCGCAAATAGCAGCTATAAACGCATTCCAGCTCCAAACAGCTACTGGAAAATTAAAGGCACTTATCACACCCACTGGGCCAAAAGGATGCCATTGCTCGTACATGCGGTGTTCTTTTCTTTCGGAATGCATTGTCTTGCCGTATAACATTCGAGACTGGCCTACGGCAAAATCGGCAATATCGATCATTTCCTGCACTTCACCATCGCCTTCCTGCTTAATTTTCCCCATTTCCATAGATACAAGGCTTCCAAGGGCATCTTTCTTAACCCGTAGTGCATCCCCCATCTCACGAACCAATTGACCGCGAACTGGTGCAGGCAAGGTACGCCATTCATTGAAAACGTCAAGGGACGCTTTTATAACAGCTTTTGTATCATCCACAGAACACTCATATACAGAAGCGATAATTTCCCCTGTCGCCGGGTTTATTGAATCAATTTTTCCGGAATTTATTGAGTCATTCCACTTGCCGGAACCTGTACAGGATCCAAAGTTTTCAGACTCAATACCTAGTTCATGTAGTATATCCATCATTGAAATCCAAAGTCTGATTTGTAATTAAAAAGATCAAATTTAGAGTAATTAACGCTTGAAATATTATGATCCGATCGTTGTTTATGCTTAATAATAAGTGACGGTCACATCCCGATTCGGGTGTTTGCAGGATCAATAAGCCATAACCAGTCATTCAACAGAAATTCAATACGAATCGCCAGTAGAGCAATACGGCCCATAACGGTATAACCAAATGCTGCACCGAAAGTGATCATCATGAACCAAATTCCGAGCTTTGCAATTTTGCCAACATATCCCTTGTGCTCAATGGAGAAAAAGAAATACACTATTGTGGAAAGAACACCAATTACCACCACAACATTTTTCATCGAATCCCAGAAATCAAACCCGGTATCAGGAGTTGTCACAACCAGGCTCATGATTGTATTTCGAATTTGGCCCAGAAAATCTGCGTGCAGGAAGCCAATCAAACGAATCCCGGCTGTGGTACCGATGATAAAAGCCAAGGGCCAGCGGCTGATCCATGAACCCTTCGGTGCCAATCTCCAGAGCAGCATAACACCCATGACAAGGGGAATCAGGTATATCAATTCTGCTTCTGTCTTTAAACCTGGCATGGCCCAACTCTTTATCCAACCCGGGGAAAGTTTCCCTAAAAGATTCGGTACAATTGTGGTCCAGAAACCAACAACCATCCAATAGGCCGCAGATACACCCACAACAACTGATTCAGCAATCTTATATAAGGGATTATCCTTATAAAGAAAAGATAGAATAAATAATGTGAACAAAGCTGCTATCCAGATGCCAAGCGTCCGTGATAAACTGAATTGATATTCTTTTTGGTCAGGGTCTATAGTTACAGCTTCATGATATTTGCGCTGGGTAGCCTTTTCATATATTGTCCAGTTGATTTCCGGATCCGTTTCTGAAGATTTGACTTCCACCGCTCGCACGTATGCTTTGCCCATGCCATGCTCGCTAAAAAACATCCGCCCGATGAGAAAAATAGCTCCTACTACAAGTAAAGAAGTTGAAATAAGTGTTTCCCGCTTCATACACTCACCTCCTTCCTTCTTTCGACAAAGTAAATATAATTTGCCAATATTATCAGGAGTATAATCAGCAGATGAGCCACAAGCTGAGGTCCCATTCTTCGTTTCGCCTCCAGATATTTCGGATCTGGATCATCTCCACCATATTTATCTATCACCAGCTTTTCATATTCAGCTGCACCCTTGATCGCCCCTAAAAGTCCAGACAACTGATTTGGAATATACGGGTATAAAAGCGGTGCCTGCACACCGGTACACCCTGCTACAATTTTGATTTTATCAGGATAGGGCGTCGATCCGTATTGGACCCATTCTTTCGTTCCCGCATAGCCGGCACTGATATTAATGAGCAGGTCAAAATCCTGCACACTCTCTATATCCTTCATCATGGGAATTTCATCGATATTGTCCCCAATATCGTCTGTTGTGTACAGTTCGCGCATATCGGTAACAATAACCTTTATAACTCCCTCGTTCCCAGGTTTAAATCCCAGGTTAACATAATCTTCACCATAAACGAGTGTAGGAAAATCTGAATGGATCACTTTTGCTATAGCATCATCAATCATCTGTGGACCCACAGGCCATAAGGCCATAAAGTACATTTTTACCTTCTTTTCAGCGCAATGACGCACAAATGCTGTTGCCATTGGTCCAAGCTCCCCTTCACTTGCGGGATCAAAATCGAAAGACAACAATACCGGGTCACCTTCATCCAGGTCTTCCACAGCCTGGAAAACCGCTTCAGACAATACGGATGGAACTTCTGGAAAAGATTTTCCTGTTTTTGCTATGATGTATATCGGGATTGTTACGGAAAGGAACATTAACAGAAAGATCCACCGTTTGTCTAAATCTTTTAAGAATTCATACATGGCTTAATCATCTCCCGAACCCAGGTAAGAACGATCCACTCCGAGTAATACTTTTAAGGAAGTGGATGCAACGCCCAATGCGATGCCGATCATTATGCCCCTGTTCCCGGCAGTGTTAAAGACACTCATGATAACCACTGTCAGGTTTTCAAGTTTCAGTCCAGACATCCAATCCGGTAGCCAGGCAGTCAAATAAACACCCGTAAAAGTTCGACCCAACAGGATGATGAAAGCTGTACCTAGCAACAGGATGGCTTCCAGGTTCTTAGCACGGAAAGCCCGGAAAGCTGCCGATGAAATATAAAAAGCCAACATGGCAAACATTGTGGCTGTTAAGGGTTTGAATGCATATTCATAAAGCCACCAAAAAGGGCTGCCTATTTCACGATAATGTCCCGAGAGTGCGTATTCCGGATATTTGGGATTGGGATTAATTCCTACTTTTCCTAAGCCCACGATCAAGGTGATCAAAAAAGCGGCAAGGGTGATCGCTGAATATGCCCAGCCGGCACTTTTATCAGATATTTTTTTCAGATGAATTTTTATTAGATTCCCGCCACCCAGGATGAACGCAATGGACGCCAGAATATCAAACCAGATCGCAGCAACTTCACCCCAACCCTGAGCAGCCGGAATGAAATAAGCAATAATCAAAATAAATCCGCCCAGTGCCGTGATCAGTAGTGGTACGCTACGCTTCATATGTTCAAATAATCCCTAAGTCAAAATAACCGATTTCAGATATTCCGCTGCTGCCATGAATGCTGAACCGATGCTTGTTTCTGGACCAGCGACTGTCCCTAACGTTAAGAAAGTAACTCCGATGATGATTCCAGCAGCAACAATGATTTTTCCAATATCCTGGCCCTTCAGACTGCCCAATTGATCCGGTTCTCCGGAAAGATAGGCGGAAGCAGCAAAAAATTCTTCTCCAATCAGTGTGTAATCACACGCAGCAACAAAAAATGGGAGCTGTGCCGGCATGGCCGTACCTGCGACCTGGATTGCACCAATTGTATTCCCTGTCTCGGCCAAAATCAGGGATTCAGCAAAGAATGCACCCATGTAAAAACAGGCAGCTGGCTTTTCCCGCACCATCATACCCTGCACATAAGCCACATAACCAAATTGTTCATCGGTAACATAATATACTAGATCCTGGTTATACGATTCGGGTCTGCCGGCTGTTAGAAAGGCTGCCTGCACAGTTTCCCTGGCAGCCGTCATCACCAAGGAACGACTAGTGGGAACCTCTACTTTGGCGCCATATTCAGCCGCAATCTTTGCCACCCGCGAAAGGACCGTTAACCCGGCAATGGTTTGGATCTCATTCATATCCTGAATCCCGGGAATGAACAAGATTGACCTCCCCATTTCCGTTGCCCGGCCCACGGCCTCGTCAACAGCTTCAAGACCTGCAATTTTCCTGATCTGCAGGGGCAGACCACTTCGGGCACGGTAGATCCAATATATGACTGATCCACAAAAGATAATTGTTATAATAAACAATGGGAATCGGCCCCCATCAAACCATTCCCGAGTTGGGGAAATGGCAGAAAGAGTTACGATTGGTACTGACGCATTTCCCTGCTCATCAACTGCAATGACTTTGAAGAAATATGATTCTTTTCTATCAAGTTTTTCTACCGTTAAACTGAAAACTCCGGGATTCACATTCCCAATAAAAATGAAAGAATCTGGATCTGAATCTACCGATTTATAGATCGAATAAATTTTGACAGAAATTTGATCATCTGCAGAAAGTATCCAGTTTAAATCAATTTTTTCTCCGTGGTCCCAAGGATGATCAGATGCGGTTATTTGAGAGGGCGGATTTGGAAAAGAATTTTCCTGCCCATTTAGCAAAGAACTCTTACAAAATAATGTAAAAGTAAGGAAAAAGATACTGGCAATATTCGGCCTCATGTTACATCATATCCTGCAATTAACTCTATATTCGCCCTGGGGATGGACAGAATATTACCATTTTCTGTCATAACTTCCAGTACTCGCGTTGTTGTCCCTGATTCCAGCATTTGCTGGTTTGAAGGCAAGCTATGTACCTCCCCAATTTCGCCGAAATAAGGGGCACGGATTATTCTGACAGGAGAACCAACTTCCAAAATACCTGACTCATGGTCCGCGTCCAATCCAGCCACTGCAACTGTTTCATCTACAGGAATAATGATGGACGGACGAATCACGCCCGCTCTGATCTGTGTCGCCCCATTAATTGACGCATCCTTTCCTGCCGTGGATTTAAGTAATTCAAATGTTCTCTTCGCCATGGCGACATCTCCAAATCCTTCCGTAATGATCACTGTCAAACCCAGTGTTTCAGAGCCTGTTATTGCTACTCCAAGATCATACCCCAGGATTTCTTTCAAGTCTTGATCATCAATACCACCGGAGACTAGGCCCGCAGCACCAATGTCAATCGCTTTTTGAATGGCTTCAGAAGTCATTCGTGCACCTCCAATAATAACCGAATCTTTCATTTCTTCATTGATTAGTTCAGCCGTCAATACATCATCCGGAGAGCCACATGCTAGCACTATTTCACCAAATGATTCGCCCCCAATACCAAATATTCCTTGAATAAAAGAGACTTCAGATTCAATGACTACACCTTGTTCTTTGATGACTTCTATGACTTTTCCAGGCATAAATGCCAGTACATTCACCGGATGTGGTTCACCGCGAAGAATAATTTGGCCAGTAACATCCGAGATCGTCTCCACAACACCACTGCTTGGTGAGAGGTAGATACTTTTGAACATACCAAAAATACCCCTTGTCTCCGCAAGAACATCCCCTTCGTTCACTTGATCACCGATTTGGACAGTTACGCACTCCGGGACGTCTCCAGGAGGCATTGATAACTGGTTCGCTAGATTTAGTGGAAAAATATCACCGGGCATGAATGTTTCCGCTACAATCTGCCGAGCTTCCACCACATCACCTTTACTGACAAGAACATTTCCGGTAACAGGTAGAACCCTGCGCAGTTTATGGGTGGTACGGTGGCTCACTTCAAGACCCGGAGTATAAGCATGGGCTTTTTTGGATGTTTTCTGTGGTCCAGACTGGGAATTTTCTTCAGGTAATGGAACTTCTACTTTTGGATATAATTCCAATTTTCTTACCCAATCTTTCACCATATCCATATTCGCAGCAAAATCATCAACAAAAGAGAGAGGTCTGCCTCGGGCATCCAGAATAAGCCCTACCAGTCCACCTTTTACCTTTTTTTTAACCGTTTTACCTAGGCCGGCTCCCATATCAAAATTTTTACCAGGTTCAACGGATATATCTACTTCTTCACCAATACCTAGGGGAAATAATTCCATCCCGCCAAAAGATAATTCACCAGTTTGGTTTAAAGTATCACCGCTTATTTTGTATTTAAAACATGGCTTGCCTTTAGCTCCAATCCCTTTCGGCGCAACGACTGAACCAAGGACTATGAGACAGTCCTTCTCAAATACGTCCATAGCAGCCTGGGAATGGACCTGGTCAAGGACGCCTAAATGAGGCATCATGAAGATACTGTCCTTGGCAAGGGTTGTAATTCCTTCTGGCTGAAAAGCATCAATAAGCATCATAGCGGTTTGCTGCATTTGTGGAGCATGAGACAATACGCCTCCTGAAGCAACTAGCAGATTCAGTTTCATGTTATCAACAATCGTCCGACCGCCAACTTCCTGGCTGAATGTATCTCCAATAGTTCGCTGCTGCTGGATGCCTTTTAATGTAGTGGCAAATTCTTTGTGCTGCACATAAGCCAGCCGCAGAGCTTCCCGGGCTACTGCCTGCTCAAAGACAAGTGCATCCAGTGATTGTGGAATAGTGGTAGGACGTATCATTTTATTTTTGACCCTGTTCCGTAATTCCCGTTCATTCATTTCCAGATGCATCCAGCGCATGATATTAGGCATGGTTGTTTCAGCACATACATTAGAGATGGAATAACTCATACCCAGGTTAGCACTCACAGTACGGTTAAAGGTTCCATCAAAGACACTAAAAACATCTGTTGTGGCACCGCCTATATCTACACCGACAACATTGATTCCTTGTTTATCTGCAATGGTTTTCAGGATGTTTCCTACTGCACCAGGGGTAGGCATAATGGGCGCATCAGCCCATTTGATCAAGCGGTCATATCCCGGTGCATGCGCCATCACATGTTCCAGGAAAAGGTCATGGATTGCATCACGCGCAGGACTTAGGTTTTCATCTTCCATTGTTGGACGGAGGTTGTTCACCACTGATAATTCAAAATCATCTTTAAACAATTCTTCCATGTTTAAGATTGCTTCTTTATTACCTGCATAAATGATTGGCAACTGGTATTGGGCCCCAAAACGCGGCTGTGGTTTGGCGGGTGCGATCAGTTCAGCTATCTGTACCACGTGTGTTTTTGTACCCCCATCTGTTCCACCGGATAATAATATCATGTCAGGCCGCAACTCACGAATACGCTGAATCTGCTCGTGAGGCTGCCTTTTGTCATTAGATGCGATAACATCCATCACGATTGCGCCGGCACCAAGAGCAGCCCGTTTTGCGCTGGCCGCTGTCATCTCACGGATCACCCCCGCTACCATCATCTGCAGGCCACCGCCAGCACTAGACGTGGAAATATAAATATCACACCCATCCATTCCATTTGTAGGCCTAATGATCTTTCTATCATCATTGATCAGTCGCCTGCCCGCTAATTCTGCAACTTCTGTAACGGAATTCACCACGCCAACAGTAACGTCGGCAAAAGGCTCTTCTACTGTGGATGGGGCTTCTCCACGGTGGGTCTGCCTATACTGGCCGTCAATTTTCTGGATCAGGATTGCTTTGGTGGTCGTACTGCCGCAATCCGTAGCCAAAATAACATTGATGTTATCC
>DTUG01000152.1 GCA_012964275.1 Fidelibacterota bacterium
ATTTCGAAGAAGATTCGGCAAAAATCAAAACCTGTTCTGGCCATCCTCCTTTACATGCCAAATCGCGAACGGCATCCGCAACACTACGTATCCCTGACTCGATATTATTCTCTATCTTCGTCATATTCTGACCTGCCATCAGATTATTATCGATTAAAAGGTGAGAAACCCAAGGCTGGTCATTGTGATTGTGGACTTCGATCATTTTTTCAATAATCTTATTATACTTATAATTTTTTTTCACTTTTTTACGGTGGATTTTTTCTAGATGCTTATCTAATTCTGGCATAGCTGAATTATCTTGGATCAGTGACAAATCAAAAATTGAACGCGGCCATTTAATAACACTTTGCCTATTAAAAGATATTTCCAGTTTAGGTTCACTTAATATTTTTCCAACCCTTACTATAGAATATCCTGATTTGGAAAAAGATTTTTTCACCTTTGTTAATGTTATAGGATTAAGTCCAATTATTGCGTCTCCCGCTTTCACTTTTTCATGGAGCTGTATTTTAAACCCATTTATTTTTGGTATAGATGAAATGAGTGATCTCATCACATCAAACCAATTTTTATTGATGACTGATGCAAATTGAATTGCTTCCATTTTCCAATACTTGAGAAAAATATCCCTTAATACAGTTTCATGCTTTAATGAAACACCAGGGACGGGAATTTTTAGAATATATAAGTCACAGCCTGTTAATAGCGTACGATAAGTATGATTTGAAGAATCAATTCCAAAAACAAGAATTTCACCTTGTCTTTTTCTTTTTATTTCCTGCGTCAATAAACATGAATGAATCCTGATTCCGCACCTTTCAAGTTTTTTTTGTTCTTTGTCCCAAAATTGTTTGTAAAGTGTCCTTGTAGGCGAAAAAGTCCAACAAAACAACATGTGGCTTGGATAGGCGCCATTTAAAGCAAATGACCTCATTATATTTCCATTTTCAAACGACCAACTCCCATCCATTGCCACCCTCCGGATTTCCACGTCAGTTTTGAACCTTAATGCTCCATCATGTAAATCTTTTTGATTAATAAAATAACCTGATAATAATGTGCGTTTTTGCAACCAGAGATCTAAAATATTTTCCAGGAAATATATTTCTTTTTCAGAGAGTTGCCTCCCTAAAATATTTTCGAAATAATGATAGTCAGCTTCCTCGAACCTCAATGGACCCAACATTCTATCTGTTATATATCAAATTGGTCCAGAACAGGTTCTATATCACTCCAAAAATATCCCTTTCTTTTCAATTGATTTACCAATCGTTTCTTATTTTTTGGATTATTCTTAAGAATGGCTGGAGAATGTTTTTCAACAATATTTTTAATAAGGGATTCTATTGGAAATTCTTGGTAAATAGTATTACAAATCTGTTCTATCTTATCGAATGATGAAAAATGCTGTTTTAATCTATGCTTTAAGGCAATGGGGCCTAGTAAACT
Source organism: Fidelibacterota bacterium (assembly GCA_012964275.1). Taxonomy (GTDB): domain Bacteria; phylum Fidelibacterota; class Marinisomatia; order Marinisomatales; family UBA1611; genus UBA1611. Next base: position 1,453 of record DTUG01000152.1, read on the forward strand.
CATTTTTACCTTATCTCGAGCAAAAGATAATCCAAATTTTTCATCATCGATCAGGCCATTATATTCTAACTCTTCCATAATTGATGCAACTTGAACCGGAGTAAACCCTTTTTTTCGGAGTCTACTGCCCATTTCTTTTTTACTGCGCATTCTATAGCCAAGCAGGGTCAGTGCTGATTCACGAACTTTTTGCAGGTCTTCCATTCCAATTAATCTTTCAATTGTTTTTGGATTGAGTACCTCGCCCGTATGAATAGGATTGGAAAGTAAAACGTCCCCGGAAATACCAAAGACGTCACCATTACTTAATTGGACTGTATATCTGTTCTTTCTCTTTTTCTGGGGTGATACGGATATCACTCTAAACTTCGGATTTCCCATCGAGCCCCATGAATGCCTTTACCTTTAAAATAATCTCATCGAGAATATCTTGATTTTCTATTAGGTGCTGTTTTGCATTTTCTCGCCCATGACCAATTTTCATTTCCCCATAGGAAAACCATGCGCCAGTCTTTTCTACAATATCACCTTTTACAGCCAAATCTAGTATGTCACCTTCTTTTGAAATCCCTTTCCCATACATAATATCAAATTCAGTATCTTTAAAAGGAGGTGCGACCTTATTTTTAATAACCCTTACACGGGCACGATTTCCTACTATTTCACTGCCATCTTTAAGGGTTGCTATTCGACGAATATCCATTCGAATGGAAGAATAAAATTTCAATGCCCGCCCACCTGGCGTTGTTTCCGGATTACCAAACATAACACCAATCTTTTCCCGGATCTGATTAACAAAAATAACTGTTGTGTTCGAACGGCTTACGGTACCAGTCAATTTGCGTAATGCCTGTGACATTAAACGTGCTTGAAGCCCTACATGGGAATCACCCATCTCGCCTTCTAATTCTGCGCGAGGAACCAAAGCTGCGACAGAATCTATGACAATCACATCCAACACTCCGCTACGAACCAGAGTTTCTGTAATTTCAAGAGCTTGTTCGCCAGAATCAGGTTGGGAAACCAGTAATTCATCAATGTTAACTCCCAACCTTTTAGCATATTCCGGATCTAAAGCATGTTCCACATCTATAAAAGCTGCATATCCTTTTCCTTGCTGTGCTTCGGCAACAATGTGGAGTGCCAGTGTAGTCTTTCCGGAAGCCTCCGGTCCAAAAATCTCTATAACTCTTCCCCTTGGAACACCTCCAACACCCAAAGCTACATCAAGGGACAAGCACCCAGTAGATATAACATTTTCTTGGATGCGCACATGATCAGACCCCAACCGCATGATAGATCCTTTCCCAAACTGACGATCAATCTGGGCCATAGCTAAATCTAATGCTTTTGCTTTTTTCTTATCGGTAGACATAATAACTCCTTAAAAATTATTACCTAGCGGAAATGTACCTAACAAAGTGTGAACTGCCCCATCTGGTAGTAATTCACTGCTGAAAAATTGCACACGATTTACTGGTAAAGCAATCTGATCATATGATGATTGAAGGTAAGGTGATATATTTGGTGTGTATTTCTGAGGATATCTAATCCGTGCTAAAGTAATATGTGGTACAAAAGGACGATCAGCTTTTGGAAACCCTTCAACATCTAAAACTTTTTCCAATTCATCTACCATAGATACTAATTGGTTTGTTTCGCCATTTACACCTAACCAAAGGACTCGCGGTCGCGTGGGTGACGGAAAGCAGCCAGTATCAGAAATAGTTAAGTTAAAGGTTTCGTATCTTGCAATCACGCTAGCAATAACCGATTTTAATCCTTTTACAGATGTATCGGGAGTGTATCCTAAAAATTTCAGGGTAAGGTGGATCTGCATATTCCTAAACCATTTTATTTTGGCTTTTTCACTCTCCAAAGTAGAGAACAACATTTGTTTCAGTGTTTTTACACGATCAGGAACTGGAACAGCAATAAAGGTTCTAAGCAGTTTATCGGACATTCTAGTTTTGCAATCTGATCCAGTTTAGAACTGCCTGGCTGGTACGGAGTTTATTGGTTTTACGTTCATCACCAAACTGGAACTCCCGGGTTTTGACCCCGTTTGCATTTGCAAGTCCTGCATATACAAGTCCTATCGGCTTATCATCCGTACCGCCGCCGGGACCAGCTATCCCGGTGACTGAAATTCCTAAAGAGGTTTTAAATTGCTTCATCACTTCCTGCGACATTTCCTCAGCAGTTTCTTCGCTAACGGAACCAAAGCGAGTTAATGTTGATTTTTTCACTTTCAGTAAATCTATTTTTACCATATTGCTATATACGATAACGCCGCCAAGATACACCTTGGAGCTACCTGGAACCTGAGTAAGCCGATGACCGACTAATCCACCTGTACATGACTCTGCAGAAGCGATTGTTTGCTTTTTTCGAAGTAAGGAATGCACCACAATTTCTTCCATTGTCTCTTCGCCGACCGTGTAAACTAGCGTTCCTAAAATGGGCAACAACTCATTTTTTAAATGATAGATCGATTCCTGATGTGTGCTGGATAAAACAATATCAACACCATATACAGATGGGTAGTACCCCATTTCACAGCCATGATCAGTTTTCGTAACGGAGTCAATTTTTTCAATAAGAACTGACTCTGGTAAACCAGTCGTGCGTAGTGTTTGTACATACGTTGCTACAGGTGCATGCTCCTTTACCCAAGGCAATACTGTTGCTTTTATCATGGCTTTCATTTCAATGGGCACACCAGGCAGTGCCATAAAGGTAACCTGATCCTTTTCAAACCTTAAACCCCTTGCTGAGCCAATGGGGTTGGAAAATACCTTTCCAGCTTTAGGGACCAAAGCTTGAGATCTATTGGATTCAGGTATATCATGCCCAAAACGTGAAAAGCGAATTTTTAACTCATTCCAATAATCATCATCAAATTTTGATTTGGTATTAAAATAGTCGAACAGTGATTCTCGAGTCACATCATCTGTAGTGGGGCCCAAACCACCTGTAGATATGATTAAATCAGGAGATTGCGAAAACAGTTGGTCAAGTCCCTTGGTGATTTGCTGTTTCGAATCAGGTATGGTTAATTGACAAACCACCTGACAACCTGCGCCTTTTAGAGTTTTACTGATCCAAGAAGAATTTGTATTGATTGTGTTCCCGGAAAGTATTTCATTCCCAATCGTCAGCAGGGCTGCTTTCATCCCATAAAATAGACCAGGCTCTGAGTCACAAATAATGCCAGAATTCCTGCTACCACATCGTCCATCATAATACCAACGCCGGATTTAATATCATCCATCATTTGTATAGGGCCAGGTTTGAAAATATCAAAAATCCTAAAGAAACCGAAAGCGACCAACCCCCACAGAAATGAGTGCGGCAGCATCCATAGCGCCAGCCATTGGCCGACCCACTCATCGATAACGATCTCAGAAGGATCATCTTCTTCCAATGTTTCGGCGTGAATTGTGGAAACGGCAACCCCAACGAAAAACAGGATCAAGCTGGCATACAGAATAAAATTGCCTGCTATCCAAAACCTAAGAATATACCAAACAACCAGGGCGATAAAACTGCACCAGGTACCAGGGGCTAGGGGCAAGCGACCGATATATAAAACAGTTGCAAATATTTCAGCTAATTTGTTCATGCTGACTTACTTAAGAACTTCTGAATAACAGGTCTGTTACGGTGAAGATAATTCACACCAGTATAAATTGTAAATAACGTCACCATAAAGGTCAGGACGTAAATAAGGCGGTATTGGTCTATAATAGCCAGAATGGGCATTGCCCATGCCCAGGCCAAGCCCTGCAGTCCGAGAAAGATCAAAGTAATGATAATGATAGTAATCTGGAACCCCGTCTTTAACTTAGCTAAACCACTGGTAACCATTTCCAAACCTTTACTAGCCATGGCAAAGCGTAGGCCAGTCACAAATAGATCTCGAAAAATGATCAGGCCGACCATCCAATAATCGATAATTTCCATAAATGCGAACGAAATAAAAGCAGACAAAACCAGTATTTTATCTGCAAGGGGATCCAAAAATTTTCCTTCTTCAGTTACCTGATTATATTTCCGCGCCAAGTGGCCATCATATGCATCAGTGACGGCAGCGATTACAAACACTACAAGGGCCCAAAATCTGGCAGAAGAATAAGCAGAAAAAAGAAGAATGATAAAAAGCGGTGTCAGAATGATCCGTAGAATTGTCAGCAGGTTTGGAGTCATTATAGGGCCGTTCTGCCTTCCATAGCACGGATCAATGTGATCTCATCTATGTATTCTAGATCACCCCCCACAGGAATCCCTCTTGCCAAGCGAGTGATTTTCACTTTTTTCTTGCCGAGCATCTTTGCCAAATATAACGCTGTTGTGTCACCCTCCACACTTGGATTCGTAGCCAGTACAATTTCCATACCTGGATTAATCCTGCTATATAGGTTCTCCAAGTTCAGTTCATCTGGCCCAATACCATCCAGCGGTGAAAGGGCACCACCCAAAACGTGATATTTTCCTCGAAAAGAATTGGTCTTTTCAAATACATAAATATCCGGTGCATCTTCTACAATACAAATTAAATTATCATCCCGTTTAGGGTCAGTGCATATCAAACAAGGGTCAGATTCCGTTATCGCACCGCAAACAGTACATGATGTTATCTTTACTTTAATATCAATCAATGACTGGGCCAATTGTTTAACCGTTTCCTGATTTGATTTCAATACATAAAATGTTAGCCGCTGAGCGGTCTTCCGACCTATACCTGGAAACTTTGAAAACTCTTCAATCAGGCGGTTGACACTTTCTGGGAATGAGTTCAATTTACATACCTGAAATTTTTAAACCGGAAAGCATTCCTCCGGTAACTGCGTTCATTTTTTCCTGAGATTCAGATTGCGCTTTTGAAATACCTTTATTCACTGCGGAAATAATCAGATCTTCTACCATCTCCTTATCTTCTTCCAGTGTCTCAGCATCAATATTCAATTCAAGGATTTCCAGTTTTCCATTAACCTTCACCGATACCATACCTCCACCGGATTCGGCATCAATTATCAGGCCCGATAGTTCCTTTTGTACATTCTCAATCTGTTTTTGCACGTCCTGCGCCTGCCTTAACAATTTGGTCATATTCCCTTTTAGCATTTTATCTCCTATCTTAAAATTTCACCATCGAATAATTCGACTATCCTATCCAATGTTTTTTCATCATCCAGATTAACTTCCGCAGAAGGTTTTTCATCTTTTCTTGCACTGTTTATCGGTGTTTTACTTTTTCCTTCTATTAATCTGATTCGCAAAGCCTGACCCAGCTTATTACTTATTACCTCTTCAACAACTGTCGCATGTTTTTCCACCATTTTTAAATTAAACGCACTCTGACCGGATCCTTTTATAGTCACGATGCTGCCATCGTAATCAACCGGTGTACTGTTCTCCAGTACGGCACCGATCGATGGCCTTATTCTATGTATATTTTCCATGATATTAGGCCACGCAATTTCAACATCCTTTAATGCTATCCTTGGACTCTTTCTATCTTTAGGCTCAACTATTCTTTTATCGTTTATGTCAGATGAAGGTGTTTCGGAAACTACATTTTCCGATGACGATTGCTCATCATTTTTCTCTTCTTCAGTCTTCGGTTCCGCCAATTTAGCCTCTTTATCCAGCTCGGATGGCTGGTTGGCATCTTGTTCCGGATAAGTTATTTTTTTACCTGTCGTCGCTGGGGACTGGGAAGTGGTGGGCTGCATGTCCGCAGGTATTGGTATTTCTCCGGTTAGTAATGCATCAATAGAGACGGACCTGTCCAATTCCAAAAGTTTAAGAGCAGTCATTTCTAATAATAAATAAGAATCTTCCGCCCGCCTAATGTAAGCCGATGCGTCACTCAATACTTGACTGATACGGAGGAGGTCCCTTTTGTCCCAGGCTGCGGATTCCTGGTCATATAGGTTTTGATGCTCTTGATTCATTTCCAACAGTTCTCGGCCATTCTTTATCCCGGCATAAAGCAGGTTCCGTATATGTTCACCCATCCCAATCAATACTTCCGCTGCGGGAACGCCAAAACCGGTAAACCTAGATAATAATTTTATCATTAGTTCATTATCTTTTTCTCGCACTGCTCGGGTAAAATCAAAATAGAGGTCCTGGGGAATAAGTCCCAACGCCTTCACCACATCCTTGTGGCGAACGGTAGAACCGCAAAAGGATATTACCTGATCCAGCAGACTCAAGGCATCCCGCATGCTGCCATCTGCTTTCCTGGCGATGGCTGCTACTGATTCTTTTTCTACTTTTATATTTTCAGCTTTGATAACGAATCCCAACCTTTCGGAGATCACCCGCAATGAGATACGATTGAAATCAAACCGTTGGCAACGGGAAATAATCGTTGCCGGCACCTTGTGGACGTCCGTGGTGCAGAAAATAAATTTCCCATGCGGGGGTGGTTCTTCTAACGTCCGCAACAGAGCATTAAATGCCGGTGTGGTCAACATGTGCACCTCATCGATAATAATGACCTTGTAAGCACAATTCATGGGGGCAAACTTGATCTGCTCGCGCAAATTTCGAATTTCCTCGATCCCACGATTAGAAGCACCATCTATTTCCAGTACATCCAAAGCACGTCCATCAGCGATCTCCTGTGCCGTTTCAGTATTTGAATCAAAATCGGCCGCTGGTCCGCCAGGATTATTCAATGCCATGGCTACAATGCGAGCAGTGGTGGTTTTTCCCACACCCCGGGGCCCAGTGAAAAGATATCCCTGGGCGATTCGGTCTTGTTTGAAAGCATTGACCAGGGTCTGAGTAATATGATCCTGACCAACAATATCCGCAAATGTCTGCGGACGCCATTTTAATGATAATACTTTGTACGTCATTAGAGATGTTTGGCCGTGCACCGTCGTTTGACCATCCCGAACATAATTTAACCCGAACCAGCCAGCTCAGTTCCAGATGTCTGCCAGCACATGGGTCGCAAGGCTTACCGCTGCTCCCTTCCGGGCCTGACGGGATTTACCTGCTGCCCATTGCAACAGATTGAAACTTCAACACTGCTTGATCCAACCCAATTACTCGGCGACGACCTGGCGACAGCATCGACCCTGCTATAGCGGATTGCAGGTTACAGGGCACCGCTAACTCCCCATCTAGCACGGCCTTCATAGTGTCCTTTAATTTCAATAATCAATCCAGGCTGGACTCAGACTCAGCCTAAATGAATAATATTGTGGAGCCGATCGGGATCGAACCGACGACCTCTGCATTGCGAACGCAGCGCTCTCCCAACTGAGCTACGGCCCCTTTCACAAAGGTAATCTACTAAAGCAAAATCTGGAAGACAAAATTCACTGTTGCACATTGGTATACTTCTAGTTTTTATGATATAAGGAACGGTCATAATGGTGATAATAATTTTTTATACAGCCGCTTTTACCACTTTTATCGCAACGAATTTATAAATAAAACAATAGATCATTTGAACTTATATACATAAAAAAATACTTTGATAAGATAATTTTTTTAGTAGATCACAACAATCTTGATCTCTTCAATCTCAAACCAGTCCCAGAAATTAGACCGGTCCAGTTTAAGCACTCCTTCTTTAAAACTAAACCGAAGTCGCTTCCGATATAAAGATTCTGTAAACCATTGAGAATTTTCCCGCCTGTAATAGATGGCCACAAAAGGGGGGCTGTTAATCTTCAGATCCGGGATAACCAGGGTGCAGATGGCTTCGTTGAATTCACCTTCAGACGTAATGAAATCCAACTTGGAAAAACTATACACTCGTTTCCGGATAGGTGAGAATTCTTTGACATTGACAGGGTAATCCTGACCTGAAATAAATTGAGGCAGAATTGAGAGAATAAATGGTAAAATATAAAAAAGGGGGTGAAATCTCACCCCCGAATTTCGGCCTACTTTTTCTTGCGCCCAAATAAACCTTTTTTCTTAGGAGCTTCTTCCTCTTCAGCTGGGTTATCATCGCCGCCGGGGTTGTTTTCTTTCTGACCCTCTAGGCGTTTCTCCCATTCACTGGCATCATCATCGCCTGCTGGACCTCCGCCCGAGGCATCTGCACTCTCTTCAGACGCAGTTTCTTCTTCATCGGATTGTTCCCAGATCTCTTTCAGCTTCTCGTGGCGCTTGACTGAATTTTCCTTTAGGTTCTCCATCATTTCATTTACTTCTTCATCAAAGTCTGCTATGGTTTGTCCCAGTCGGCGAATCAGTTCCTCCTGGAGTGGGCCTCCGTACCCTTCACCGACCTTTTCCATCAGGTTGCCGAATTGCTCAATTAAATACTGTTTTTGAGGATCCATTGCTGGTTTATCCTGTCCGTTGTTTTCTTTGACCATGATGCCTCCGGTTACTGTGTTTTAATTTTCTCATATTGCTCCTGCGATAGAATGAATGTTTCTGTCGGGGTTAATAAAGTAGTAATTGCGTCAAACAATTCACCACTAAATATTAAACCGATCATCGTACCATTGAAACGAAAATACCACGATTCATCCAATCTTGGACTGCGCTGCATATTGTATAACTGCGCCATACTTAGTCCGATGATACCACTCACCGCATAAATATACGGTTTCAAAAATAAATACTCACTGGTAGAAAGTCTATATGAAATCGTTTCTACATATTCCAGGGAAATTTTCTCATTACCAACTGGCGTTTGAACGTTTAGAATGTTATCCTGAAACGAGAGTAGTGTTCCTGTCAAACGTTTCCGGCCATGGTGAAAAATCTTCACAAATTGCGGCTTAGGCAGATCAGAGATTATTTCCACAGCACGTAAAAAGTCCATCCCAGCGTACATAGCAATACGTGCTTCTTCTGTAAATCCCGGCTGCCTGTTAACATAATTTTGCATAGAAACAAACCGTTTCAGGGATAGTGGC
>DTUG01000153.1 GCA_012964275.1 Fidelibacterota bacterium
TCAATTTGTTCTTTTGCTGACGCACTGAAAGCACTGGCTGTAACTGTAACTTTTAATTTTAACTCTCCATCAGCGAGGATTTTAATTGGTTTCAATGCTGAACGGGCCAACCCGTTATCGGCTAAAATTTGAGCATCAACCGTATCGAGACCAAGATTTTCAATAGCTTCAAGGTTCACTATTTGAAATTCTTTTCTGAAAAGATTGGTAAAACCTCGTTTCGGCAGTCGACGAGCCAAAGCCATTTGACCACCTTCAAACCATGGACGACGCTTAAAACCGGACCGTGCCTGCGCACCTTTTTCTCCGCGACCAGAAGTCCTGCCTAGTCCAGAACCAGCACCGCGACCAACACGTTTCCTGTTTTTAGTTGAACCTGGAACAGGAGTTAATGAGTCTAATTTCATACTTCTTCAACCTTTAATAAATAAGGGATCACATTAATCATACCGCGTATAACAGGTGTATCATTTTGTTCAACGGTTTGCTGCATTTTACGAAGCCCTAATGCTTTCAGAGTAGCTTTGGCTTTTGGCTTATACCCTATCCCACTTTTAATCTGGGTAATGCGTATTGTTTTTATTTTGGCCATTAGTTGAATACCTCACCAATGGTAATTCCACGTTTATTGGCAATAGCAACAGCATCTTTCATCCGCACCAAGGCATCCATTGTAGCGTGAACTAGATTCATTGTATTTTTTGAACCATGACGCTTTGTTAAAATATTATGAATCCCAACCTGCTCCATAACTGAACGAACAGATGCGCCTGCTATAATGCCTGTACCTGGAGAAGCAGGTTTTAACATAATACGGCTAGCACCATGTTTACCAATAATCTTATGAGGCACTGTTCCATTCACAACAGAAACTTTTACAATATTTCGCTTCGCAATATCCTTCCCTTTATTGATAGCAGAGATTACCTCGTTTGCTTTACCTAGGCCAACTCCGATATGGCCTTTCCCATCGCCAACAACAATGAGGGCAGAAAAACGAAAACGTTTGCCCCGAGATGTTACTTTCGCAGTTCGATTAATTTTTACTACCGCTTCTTCTTGAAGATCAAGCTCAGCTGGGTTAATGATAGCCAAATCAGACTCCTTTAAAATTCTAATCCACCCTTACGGGCGGCTTCTGCAAATGCTTTAACACGGCCTTGATAAGGATATCCGTTCCGATCCAATACCACTGGACCGACTTTTGCGGATTTGGCTTTTTTCGCCAATGCATCACCTACAATTCGGCTAATGTCTGTTTTATTTTCTGCTTTTTTTAAAGCAGACTGTAATTCTTTATCTCTAGATGATACTGCAGTAAGAGTATGCCCCTCAAAATCATTTACGATCTGAGCTTCGAAATGTTTAAGGCTTCGAAAGACAACCAACCTCGGACGATTCGGATTCAGGCGTGAAGTCTTTTTACTTCTATTTCGCCTTCTTTCATCTCTACGAATTGTTGAACGATGTTTTGCCATTATTTAGCCCCCACCGTTTTACCCTGTTTCGAGCGGACATATTCACCCTTGTAACGAATACCTTTCCCCTTGTATGGCTCAGGTTTTCGGAAAGAGCGAATCTTAGCAGCAACTGCTCCTACTAATTGTTTATCAGTACCTTCAACTTTTACTTCCGTCCTGTTGGCAGTAACGGTGATTCCATCCGGCATATCAAAATAAATATCATGAGAATAACCTAACTGAAGTTGTAATCTATTTCCCTGTACTTGCGCCAGATACCCAATCCCGATGATTTCCAATTCCTTGCTGTAACCTACTGACACACCTACAACCATATTATTTATCAATTGGCGAGTAGTTCCATGGAGAGAACGGTGTTCTCTAATATCAGATGGGCGCTCCACAATAATAGTGCCATCAGATTCAGATAATTTCATATCTCTATGGGCATTGAATTCAAGTGCCCCTTTAGGGCCCGTTACCTTAACCAATTGCCCTAAAAGATCAACTTTAACTCCTTCAGGAATACTAACTGGATTTTTACCTATTCTTGACATATTTCTTAATATACCTCACAGAGTATTTCACCACCTACACCAAGATGATTGGCTTTTTTATTGGATAATACACCTTTAGATGTTGATAAAATCGAAATCCCAAGCCCATCCAGTTTATCATAAACGTGTCAAACGCTTTAAGAGTTATTTAGCCCA
>DTUG01000154.1:0-4310 GCA_012964275.1 Fidelibacterota bacterium
ATTAACATTGAGATCAAGGAAAAAAGCGTAGGCGGCTTAAATGATTTAATCAGGCTGATCAATGCGTACAATATGAATAATAAGGTGCTTGTTGTATCTCGTTCTTATAGGGTTATCAGTCGTTTCCGTAGTTTCACCCGGAATAAAATCCCAACAGGTGCTTCGTTCATAGATGCAATTAAATCCAGGCTGTTTGGATAGGTATCAGAACGAATTTTCTTATAAAGCCGCCCAATTGCCGTATTATAACCGGTTAGCAAGGTATCTGGGGTTTTTATGGATAAAGAATGGATAAAGTCATTGCAAAAGAAGAATCGCTTTGTGCATTATTGGACCGTTGATAATCCAGATGATATAAAAGATATAATTTCATTAGGGGCCGATGGCATTATCACTAATGATCCTGAAAAGGTCCATGGGATCTTAAAATCCATGGGAATACGATGAAAGGTGCTGATATAATATATAGTAATGCACGGTATAGGCATTTTCGTCATTAAAGACCGCTCAAATTTCGATACAGTTTAACTAAATTTGGATTGTTTATGAAATCAGGTTAGAGAGCATTATTCATTCTTGAAAAACTTAACCGCTATTATATTTTCTTTTATTTATGTTTGTGATACAATGGCAGGTATTGGGAACAGGGATTATACTTTGCCAATCGATTTTCCGGAGCGAACAGTAACAGTAAACGATAATCCGGATTCTGGCTATATATTTTTAAGCAGTTTTGGCCTGGGTAATCAAGCATCTCTCGCAAGTTATATTATGATTTTGGATAATACGGGTTTCCCTGTATTCTTTCGTAAAATGCGGGGCCCGACTATGGATTTTAAAATTCAGCCGAATGGCTTGTTGTCCTATATTGAACCGCATTTGCCCAATTGGGATTGGGTAGTGTATACCATGGATAATTCTTATACGATAGTTGACAGTTTTGTAGTGGAGAATTATTTGACAGACTCGCATGATTTTCAAATTATGCCCAATGGCAATGTTATATTATTGGCAAAAGATTACCGGATAGTAGACCTTAGCCAGATCATAGAGGGTGGCCAACCTGCAGCCAGAATTGAGGGTTGCATCATACAGGAACTGGACCAGTATAAGAACGTTGTGTTTGAATGGAGCAGCTTTGATCACTTTGATTTCACCGATGCCTTGCATATGGACCTTACAGCCCAAGTAATTGATTATGTACATCCAAATGCAATTGAGTTTGATTTTGACGGAAACATACTGCTTTCCTGCAGGCATCTGGATGAAATAACAAAGATTGATCGCCAGACTGGGGAGATAATTTGGCGTATGGGCGGTTTAAATAATCAATTCACTTTTTCCAATGAGAACATGAATTTTGAACACCTGACTCCCACACCATTTTGCCACCAGCACGATATCCGCAGATTGGATAATGGTAATATCACTATTTATGATAATGGAAATTTTAAGAATCCGAATTACTCTAGGGCGGCGGAATACCAGCTGGATGAAATTAATATGACGGCAGCTCTGGTTTGGGAATACCGTCACCCACCGGATATGTATAGTGATATTTTTGGGAATGCACAACGGTTGCCAAACGGCAATACAATGATTGGCTGGGCCGGTGATTCCCTTGCTCCAGCACTTATTGAGTCGCGACCGGACTGTACAAAATCTTTTGAATTATCGTTGCCCCAATTAACTGATTTTAATGGTAACAGAACGGGCTTATGGTCATACAGAGCATTCAGGTTTGACTGGCAGGGGACTGCCGATAAACCCTATCTTTGGGCGGATACTTTGAATGACCAGATTATATTGAACTTTGCACAATTTGGAGATAGCTCTATTGTTCAATATTATATTTATCAGGGCGAGTTTTCTGATTCGTTGTTAAAAATTGATTCTACACTGAATAATTCATTTGAAATTTCCGGGTTATTTTCGGGAGAGACATATTTTTTCCGAGTTTCTTCTCTGAACGGCGAAAATAATGAAAGCCTGATGTCAAATATAATTACATACACACCATCTAATGAGCTGAATGTGAGCCATAGCCTAACATTGCCTTATAGAATATGCCTAGATCAGAATTATCCAAATCCATTCAACGCGGTCACAATGATAAATTATGATTTACCTGATGATGGTATGGTTAATATCACCATCTACGACATACGTGGAAGAGTAGTAAGAACACTTATAGATAAGCAGCAGACTGTCGGGAGTCGGTCAATTCAATGGAATGCCACCAATGATGTTGGCGCACCTGTACCCACCGGCATCTACCTTTATACGTTCCAGGCAGTGGGTTTCAGGCAGACAAAAAAAATGATTCTTCTGAAGTGATCCAATCTTTATTCATATCAAAAAAATATCATCATGTAATAGATTCCTGCCAGCAGGTCTCATTCTTTCAATAGATGGCAAGGATTTTTGTATGGTTTACCTAAATTTCATTTGCGAATGAAGTACTATTCCAGATTGCTCATAATATCCCTTTTGCTATCTACTGCATATTCGGCATCCAAGAAGCATTTCACAGATCGTCAGATTGCGGCAATGGTTCCAAAATATTTTGATAGGGACCATAATTCCCCAAATATCCAAAGGATCAGAATTTATGGAAAGGAGGATCAGAAATACTTTCATTTGGAAATTGATGTGAATCGAAACCGCTATTTAGGCGAGTTGGATTATACATTATCTGCTATGGCTAATATTGCTCAGTATGCAAAATTCCCTTTTGATAAATTTGTTGTTGTAATGCATCCTGCGATAAAATCAGATGAACCTGAAATGCTTGAAACAAATGCTAAATGTGCTATTGATTATTTCATCCATAAAAGGATAAGCTATAAACGGTGGTCAGAAAAATGCACAAAAATATCATCTGATTTTGAAATATTTGTTGCGCCGTCTGCACCAGAACTAGGTGCTGAAGAAACATCTGACACTGGTTCAAATAAGAATAATTTGGTGAAATTGGTATTGTTTGTTTCAATCTTAGCCGTATGCATTGGTTTCCTGTTGAAAAGAAAATCCAGATAACCTATTTTATTCAGTTTATGAAATATTATCTAATGGTTCACTTAGCGATTGTTGGCAATTTGTTTGCTCAAAGCGACAATGCTGAAGGTCTTGGATTGGAAAATAAAGATCAGCAGAAAAATGATGATGCTTTGTTGGCAGACAGTATGGGTAATGATTCAGTTATAACTGGTTCTGTTAAAGATTCTTTAATAAACAGCAACAAAGACGCTGGTATAGAATTTATGAAACTGGTGATCGAGAGTGATGGTGAAGATTGGCAGGCCTTCAGGGGAGAATTAGAGATACCAAAGTCTCATTTCTTCAGGATAGTTGGCGATGATTCAAAATATGAACTTGCTAGAAATGCGGAAAGAAATTTTCGGAAGAAAAAATTTGGATTATTTTGTTTCAACTGCAACGGCGCATTTTTTGGATTGTTCAGCTTGGCTTTTTCAAATAATGAACTGGCTAGGATCTTCGCATCTCTTTCGCTCGGTGGATATGTTCTCAGTAAGATAATAAGAATGAAAGAAATAGATATGGACGCTGAAGAAGCTGAGTCATTAGCCAGAGAATACAACCAGAAGCTTCGTGAAGAATCCAGTCCAGCGATATAGTCCGTTATAAACGAATAATTCACCCTATCTGGAATATGTACCCATGAGTTCTGCTGTGGATATTATGTGCCCAACCATGGCCTTTTCCACCTGAAACCAGGTTGCATTAGGCGGCAGCGAAAGCGAGTCTGTATTCAGGGCATATAAACGAAAATAATACCGGTGATCTCCGTGACCTGGTGGCGGACAGGGTCCATAGTAGCCAAACCGACTAAAGGAATCAACGCCCCAGCAGGCGCCCTGCAGGGCGCCATTCTCAAGTTTTTCTGATTTTGGCACATCCTCCTCCAGTTTTCCAGTATCTGCTGAAAGATCATACAATACCCAGTGCACCCAGGTGCCGGGTGGTGCATCGGGGTCCAAACAGGACAGGGCAAAACTTTTGGTGCCTTCAGGAGCCGCAGACCATTGGAGAAAAGGTGACGTATCCTCCCCTTCACAGGTATGACGGGTAGGAATGCGGTTTCCCTGTTCAAATGCAGGACTGGATAATGAAAAGCTCATGGTATGACCTCCTTTATTGGCTATTTGTGATTTAGCAGTGACAGTTAAGAGAACAAATACCATCATCAGTTTTATAAATAATAAGTATCTCATTGGAAGTTTGTTCATCTCCGGGCAGAAACTGATGATGGTATTTGTTCTCTTAACTGTCACTGCTAAATCACAAAT
>DTUG01000154.1:4320-10057 GCA_012964275.1 Fidelibacterota bacterium
TTCCAATGAGATACTTATTATTTATAAAACTGATGGATGTTCTTTGACATATAAACAGTTTGAATTACGTATTGAGTTATATTATCTGAATAAGGATTACTATATTTAAAATTCATTGGACTTTATTATGTTGATTTTTCAAATTAAATAAGATTAGGTTGCAGAAGGCATACTCATGAAAAGGCAAAATATTTTAATCTATTTTATTTTTTCTCCGCTATTAATAAGTCAGCCGAATTATGAATTTGAAATTATTCAGCTTCCTAATCTCCAATTGCCTTTGGATATGAATCATGATGGCACAGTGATCGTGGGGACTGATTTTTCTGGTCAAGCTATCATGTGGACCGAAGATGAGGGTGAACAGGTTTTAGGGGCAGGAGAAGCTTGGGGTGTTTCCGAGGACGGCCGCATATTCGCAGAAATGATCAATTCAAACGGGAATCGAGAAGCAGCAATTATTGAGAACGGTGAAATAACATTTCTTGGAAATGTAGAAGGCGGCGGCACGTGTGATGCATTTTTAAGCCATGGGTTGGGAATTTCCGCAGATGGGTTCACTGGTGTTGGTATGGGCTGGATTAATTGCGGGACAGAAGCATTTTACTGGACTGATGACAGTGGTATTGTAGAGTTGGGACAATATAATGGCAGCAGTACCAAGGCACAGGCTATATCCGGCGATGGGCAGGTCATTGGCGGGTGGGCACAAACATCCAACCGAGCTTCCTGCCTTTGGGATAGAGAAGGAAATATCACTTTCATAGGGTCACTACAAGGCGGAAATGATTATGGAGAAGTAATGGCTATTAGCCAAGATGGGACCCAGGTTGTAGGGTATTGTGCAGGCAGCGGAGCGAACCAATCTGAAGCGTATATCTGGACAGAATCTACAGGGATGACAGGGCTAGGTGTACCGCCGAATAATGCCCAATTCAATCGCAGTCAAGCTTTGGATATATCAGAAAATAACATTGTCATCGGACAATATCTCTATCTTGGAATGACAGATTACCGAGCGTGTATTTGGACGGATTCAACTGGAATAATGATTGACCTAAAAGAGCACCTTATAGATAAGGGCATGGATGGGCTTGAGGACTGGACATTGATGAAAGGCCATTGTGTCTCTTCTGATGGGTCAGTATTTGCAGGATATGGTAGAGTCGGTACTCAATGGACGGGTTGGATCATTCGAATGACTTCTACAATATTGCCCGGCAATATTCTCCTGGTTCCATCAGAGTATGCTACCGTACAGGATGCTATTATTGCATCATCAGACAGAGATACTGTTTTGATTGCTCCCGGGACTTATGAGGAGCATATCAATTTTGGCGGGAAGAATATTGTTGTTGGTTCTTACGCACTTGTCTATGGAAGCGCAGAAACATTTATAAACCAGACGATAATAGATGGCAGCGGCAGTGGCAGTGTTGCCACGTTCAATTCCGGCGAGGATTCCAGCGCCGTTTTGTATGGATTGACCCTTCAAAACGGAAATGCGGAATACGGTGGCGGTATCATGATTGAATCATCCGAGCCAACTATAGAATATTTAATAATCCAGAATAACAATGGACAATACGGTGGCGGTGTATATGCAAGGTATGAATGTGAACCTGTTTTCAATCATGTAACTGTGATAAATAATTCAGCCAGTCAAGGTGGCGGGTTGCGGTTCAGGGATAATGCGAATCCACACATTTCCAATTGCACCATCAAATGGAATACTGCTACAAGTGAAGGAGGCGGAATCTATTGTAACAACGCAAATCCAAATGTCAGCTATTCATTAATAACAGGAAATTATGCGATGGACGGAGGGGACGCTGTTTATCTGAAAATAAATTGTGAAGCATTTTTTAATTATACAACAATTACAAGCAATGGAAGTGCCGAGTCCAACTCTTCATCTGGTGTTTATTGTATTACCAATTGCCATCCACAATTTACCAGTACGATTGTGTGGGGAAATCGCGAATCACAGATAGAATTTTCTGAAGCGAGCAATTCTAATATGGTTACTATTAATTATTGCGACATCGAAGGTGGAATGGAAGGGATAGTTACGAATAATAATGGTTCTGTGAGTTGGATAACAGGCAATATCGATGAAAATCCACTTTTCTGTGACAGTTGGAATTGGGATTTTAACTTAGCAGAGGATTCTCCATGTGTTGGTACGGGGATTGCAGGAAATAATATGGGTGCATTTGATGTAGGCTGTGGTCCAATGATGTCCGCAGATGTGGATATCCCGAGTACATTCAACCTGAAGCAGAATTATCCAAATCCATTTAATTCAGTAACAACCATTGAATATTACTTATACAATAAATCATTTATAAATATATCTATATATGATATTTACGGTAGAAGATTAAAGACATTATTTAATAAAATTCAAAACCAGGGACACTGGTCGATAGTGTGGGATGGCCTGGATGAAAATGGGATAACCGCACCTTCAGGAATATACCTTTACAAATTATCTTCAGGCGACAGAACAAAGACGAGAAAAATGTTTCTCTTGAAATAGCTGTTTAGGAAAAATCGCTGGTTCGCTTCAGAACTCAGGTGATCTCTATTTATAAAGGCAACGCACAGAGTAGTTTAGTTTTTCTAAATTTGAGCTTACTATGAAAGCCAGGGTTTACGATATAAAATGGTTATTTGCCTGTTTATTTACTATCGCAGGATTTTCTTTCAGTCAAATTCATATTACTGAAGATATCATCTGGAATGGCAACAAATTATTGAGTGACCCTGTCATCGTTGATAAAGGGGCGACATTAACGATAAATGCTGGTGTTAAAGTTCAAATTAAGTTTATTGATACTGACGGTGACAATATAGGGGAAGGTAAAATTGAGGTATTAGGAAGTCTGAAAATAGAAGGCACTCCATCAGATCCAGTTTTATTCGTGCCAATAGATACTACTGAAAATAAGCATTACTGGTCTGGAATCATCATTAACTCTACTGTTTCAAATAACTCATTGAAGTTCTTTTACATTAATAATGCCAGTACAGGTATTGATATCAATTCGCCTGTGATGATTACAGGATCAACTATATTACATTCTGGGGAAACCGGTATTCATGTCAAGCCTGTGTCAAATGGCAGTGTTTTCCTGAGTGATATTTTTATTAAACATAGTTCTGAACATGGTCTCATAATCGATTCGCCTAATGTTATCACCAATTGGGTACACATTGATTCTTGTGCTGGCTATGGACTGGTTAACGAGTCAATGAGTATCACGTCAGCTACTAATCTCAGAATAAGTCATTCCTGGAATACAGGTCTGGTGAACTATGGTGATTTATCAGTAACAAATTCAATCATTGAGAATAATCGTCATGGAATAATGTCATTTACAGGAAACTTGGTTCTGCAGGAATGTGATATTATTAACAATGGAGTCAATGGTTTATTGTTGGGCGGATATGGTTTAAATACCATAAGCAACACTTCCATTGAGAATAATGGCGGTTATGGTATTGAGACGACTAAGTGGGCACAGGGAGAGTTGAATGGTTCATGGTCTCTATCATCTGATCCTACATTACGGGTCAACAATTGTAACATACAGGGTAATCATCAAACTACTGTTTTGGATCAGACTGAATATGACGGATTATGGGATGACTGGAAAAGTGAAAAATATTCAGGGGATGGATGGACAAATGGCTGGAGTGCAAGGTTAATAAAAAGCATACCGTTTGGACGGATTGGCTGGGTCAGTTTTGATTACAATTCTAATAATGGCGGTAGCGATTTTTCCTGGCAGCCTTGCACCGGTAATTCTGTATGGTCTTACCTAGCGGAAATACGCAACTCCAGGAACCAAAAAATTACCTATTTACCTGCGCCATTTCAGTGTTACTGGAACCCGTTAGCGGGTGAAAACTCGAACATCTGGCACTCTTATGAAAATTTCACTGGTTTAATTACGGAGAACGACAATTATGAGAACTGGATTATCAACCCAGAGGATGCACCATCTTCTGACACATATTCTATCTGGCAATATTTTGAATACGCCTACGTGCCATTATTGGACACTGACCAATATGCCACTCCTGAGATAAAAAATTTCAAAATAAAGTTTTATCATGGTGGTTATGAAGTGTCATCTTACTCAGATAATGCAAGTATAGATCTTACTTTGAACTATTGGGGACAGACGAATGGAATAGATACGCTGTTTAATCCTCATGGAACGACTCCCTTCAGTTTTTCTGATTTTTATGGAAATGAAGTTAAATCTGCTCACTCAAGTATTAACAAAACAGATGGTATCTCGTTCACGAACCCGGTAGCTCGTTCATCTCATCAGGAAGTAAAGATGTTAAATATAACTTGGAAGACCAGAGGATGGATTCCTTTTATTGATATTGCGGTTTCTACAGATATGGGCAACTCCTGGACTTATATTGCGGAGAAAATTGCTAATACTGGTAACTATGATTGGTGGAACAACCTCATCACTGGTGAAACTTTTTATTTGAGAATACATCACTCCAATGAAACATCTGTCACCAGCCAGATTGGGCCGCTCTTTGTTATTGAAAATATCACCCCAATTATTCGTGTTAAAACAGATAAACTTGATTTTATGACAAAATTGACATCCTTGAAATTCACCATTTTGAATGAGGGTGGTGGCCCACTTTCATGGTCTTTGAAAGATAATCAGAAATGGCTATCACTCAACCGGAGTTCAGGTGTCACAAGAAATCAATCTGTGATTATTGTAAATGTTGATCGCACCAGATTGAAGTCAGGTAATTACAAGGGGCTTATATCAATAGCATCGAACTCAGGAGATAGTGCAATTAAAGTACGTATGGCAGTAGCGCAACCCAATATGAGCATCTCCACTGAAAGATTAGATTTTGATTCAACCAAAACTGAAATGTCTTTTACTGTTGAAAACGGTGGAGGCGGTTATATCAAATGGAAAGCTAAGCCCGAACCAGACTGGATTATCCTTAATAGGGAAAGCGGTACTACATGGACCAGGGATGTTATAACTGTTAAAGTTGACAGATCTCTAATGGCTGGAGATATACAAACTGGTCCTATTAGGATTAGGTCCAATGCCGGTAATTCATCGATAAAAGTATCCATGATGCATCTAGCAGATGAACCTGATAAGAATACTCCCTCGGGTATTCCCTATTATATTCAATATCCGTGTGGAAAGGACTTTTTTGACTATACAGTTTATTAAAACACTATTTCGCAAATGATTATTTAGATAATCAAAATATAGTTCACCACGTCAATTTATAGTTTCCGCTTACATACCGTTTTATTTATTTAGATCGATAACGGCCATCACTCTGTTCATGATTCCGGGGATTATCATGGTGACGGTAATATTTATATGCTGGATGCTATTAGTTTCTATGAATTAGTTATTGGGTGCAAATAAACCCTCATCAATCATTGTCCAGTAATGGCCCACCATCTTGTAATCATGGGTATTAGTAACGTTTTTAATATCGTAAATAAAATATTTCAAGGATTCATCAAGATAAATAGATTTTCCTGTAGGAACGAGTAATGTCAATTCAACACTCTGTTTCTGGTAAGGATCCTCACCAGGTATTTCTAAATACTGATCCAATTGCAGTTTCCCAGAATCTAAAAAATAATGATAGGAAATGTTTTCCGCGTAACCTTTCGCATCTCTGAATGGTCTCGCTGATGACCGTTTTACTA
>DTUG01000155.1 GCA_012964275.1 Fidelibacterota bacterium
ATTTTACACCTAACTTCAGCATTGAAGATTCTAAAGAATAATTGATTCTGCGTCAGCAGAGACAACAGCAGTACTAACCGATGCAGGATTTTCTTCATCAGGATAAGCGCATACAACATTGAGTAATTCCGGATCCATAGAAGTACCAGGAAGGTTCGCCAGACCAAAATAGAATGTGACCTCGTCAGGAAGCACACCACCTTCAGGTAATGTATAAGTTACATGCATGAGATCACCTTCTTCACCATTGCCTTCCGTACGTGCGCGTGAGGTACTATAACCTAATACTTTCACATGATCATCCAGCCAGTTGCCAAGCAATGTCATATTACGAGGGTTGCCATCTTCATCGGTCACATTTTCAAGCTTTTCGCCTTTGCTCACGCTGGTATAAGTCAAATCTGCAAAATCATGATAAATATCCAGCTCCACACCGCGTATTGGCTCATTATCAACGATTCGGATCGTGAAGGTTACTTCGTTTCCATTGATCTCAATACCGTCTACATACCCCATGCAAGCACAAAGGCCAGTAGCAATTTCCTGCCCATAAGTTGGGTTTGGGCTGCCATCCGGAAGCATCGTGCGCATATCAACATGATATGACGAATCCGGCGGACAATCTAATTCTGCCCAACTGGTGGTGGTCATAAGACCTATAACTAAGCCAAATAAAACTATTCTTCTCATAACATTATCCTTTAGAATCTTCAATGCTGAAGTTAGGTGTAAAATACAGCACATGGCAAACAGCGTCCTATTTCACCAACGCAATCTTTTGAACATGATATTGACTGCCGGCTTCTACACTAAGAAAATAAATTCCTGTCGGCATCAATTCCCCATTAAAATCACGCCCCTTCCACTCCGCATGAACCTGCCCTGCGATCACATTTGTATTCATCATTTCATTGATTAAACGACCAGTAATATCGTAAACACTCACAACTAATTGGCCGGGTTCAGGAATATCTATTAATATCCTAGTGGTCGGATTAAATGGGTTTGGGAAGTTTTTACTGACAAGGAATTCTCCCGGTAGGGTCGGATAATCGGACTCAATCTCCATTACGCTGACATCATACACACCGGTCCGGTGCATACTTGCGCGGTACATGGACCAACTTACACTTGTAGAAGGAGCATCAAGCTTGTAATCGATTACCTCTAAACCGGTAGTTGTACCAAAGATCAACTCCAGATCACCATCATTATCAAAGTCATGTATAACCGGTGTTGTTTCAATATCGCCAGTTGTAGGTATGGGGAAATTGCTCATTAAGGAGCCATCCGCTTCAAAACCATATATCTTGCCATTTTTCCGAGCAGTTACTACTTCTAACTGACCATCACCATCCAGATCAACTACAATGGGTTCCGTTAGTGAATTATATCCTAAATCCACAGGCCAGCCCGGTAAAACTTCATTGGCTACGGGATCCCAAGCATGGATATGGTCATCGTAACCACCAAAAAGTAAGTCTAATTGACCATCGCCATTTAAATCAGCTACTGATATTCCCCCGCGTATGTCATCACCGGTATCATACTGAGCAAAAAGCGAGCCATCATGATTCAACACATATAAGTCACCACTGTCACACCCGGCTGCTATCTCATAATCACCATCACCATCGATATCGACAATGGTGGCTGGCGCATTGAAACGGTGGGCACCCGTGAACGGGAACCCGGGTTTAATACCACCACCTATGGCTTCGAGCACCCAAACCTGGTCATCATACGTACCCACAACAATATCCACTATACCATCATTCTCAAGATCATGGACCGCAGGACCGGCAAACATGCGTCCAATTTCTACGGGGAAACCTGTTTCCGTCACACCATCGTGATGAATTACATATACCTTCCCGCCACCGCTGGTCACGGTGGTAAAAATAATCTCTAGATCCTGGTCACCATCAATATCTGCAAGTGCTGGCACCCCTTCAATAGAACCGGCCTGTGTAAATGTAAGCTCAACAGATCCGTACCCATTAAGGATATATAGTTTCCCATCGCTCGAGCCAAAAACCAGCTCGTCATTCCCATCCTGATCTACATCGCCTACGGCCGGGCTGGACCGGATACGGTCAGTGGTGGAAAAAGGAAAACCTGG
>DTUG01000156.1 GCA_012964275.1 Fidelibacterota bacterium
TCGATTCCGGAATGGTCTCAAATTCCGGATCATCATCCATGACTGTCCGATGCATCTGCTTGATAACATCCACGATGGAGAATGTTGAGTATACATTCGGATGCGCATCAACGAACTCCTGAATGGCCTGTACTTTACGTAAGACATCAGGAGACTTCAGATCCCCTTCGATCCTAATGTCGATATCCATCACACCGGTCATTTCCTGGTTCATGAAATCAAGACTGTTACGGATTTCAGATCCCGGTTTGAAAAACTTTGTAAAATCGACTTCCACTTCCACTAATAAAATCCCAAATGCCGCAATGATGACTATTCCTGATCCAAACGATAAAATTACCTTTCGATAACGGATAATATTCCTTCCATACACACTTATTATCTTCTCAATGACACTTAGATGCGTTACTGCTTTCGACTTCAGGTCCCATTCGTGCTGGACAATCATGGCAGGAAGAAATAGTGATGACAAAAGCCATGCCCAGGTAATGCCGAGCGCAATGGTGAAACCATAACCGGTGAACTGTTCAATAGGAGCAAAGATCAAAGAGAGAAAAGCGACAATAGTGGTCAGGCTTGTCAGGAATACCGGCAACAAGAGCCTATCCATGGTTACACGGACAGCCAACTCTACATCCTTTCGTTTCCGTAATTCCCGGAAGAATTTAGCCAGGATGTGAACGCCATCTGCTGCTGCGATTGTAAGTAGAATAATCGGCATAGAGGAGTTTACCATAGTAAAATGAAATTTTTCAGAACCCGTCAAAGTTACGATCCAACTCATGAAACCCATCATTGACAAAAGGGAAATGACAATCACCCCCCATACTAGTTTCACAGCGGTTGCACTACGGAAGTTCACGGCCAAAACAGTAAGCAGAATCCCTATACCAAGTATCATCAGAATCAGGACATCTTCCAGCATGAGCGCTGGAATAGTCCCAAAAACATAGGGCATACCGCCGTAATGGATTTCGTAATCACTTAGAAATCGCTCCGCAATATCCACCATTTTGTTACGCAGGATGTTATTATCTATGTCTGTTTGGGGTTTTATCATAATATTCACATAATCACCATGACGACCCACCATACGTTTCTTTAAGCTTGGGAGTTTCCCAAGGTACTGCTCAATATCTCGTACTTCATCAGCAGTCAGATTTCTGGAAGACTGGAGACTACTGATTTCGAGAAAACCTTCGTCACCGTCCATCCGATCAGCTGTTGAAATAGACATGACTTCGTCTATTTCCGGTAGTTCTTCCAAGGCCTGGCTTGCATCCCACAAAGATGCCAGCAATTTCTCATCAAAAACAGATTTCCCTTGCAACCCAAACGCAATAAAAGCCATATCAGTGCTGCCAAACTCTTCTCTCACATTTTCCCATGTAACTCGCTCTTCAATAGTTTGCGGAAGCAATTTCATTACGTCTTCATCAATAACTAAATGGGGTAATTGATCAGCAAAATCACTGTACATTGCGGGAAAAACTCTGGCTGCCGTTGCCTCAGGAAGTATCCATTCTCCAAGCCATTTTGCTGCAAAAAGAATATTGCCGCTTAATCCGGTGATTAGAATCAGAGACAATAATACCATTATCCGGATGGTTCGCTTGGAATGATCAAGGCTCTGCCGAATAAACCACATTTTAATGAAATGATTCATAGTCATCCCCATCCGTCATGATGATATAGATGGCGAATTAGTGTCTCCTCTTTGCCATCTACCTTTTTGGTATACGGGGAGACCATTTCCCAGGAGCCAACGATAGTCTGGGCACATAGCGTGGCGGATAAAAGGATGATTAATCGGACAGCATATTTCACAATCCAAATCTACATCCACATCCACAAACAAAAAACCCCGCTACTGGGTGGGGGTTAGATGTGTTTCATTACTTAATGAAAAAATGATAAATCAATAACCCAATTACCAAGCCTTTAAAAAAGGTACCCCAAATAATAACATAATCAGATATACCAAGATTCTTTTTTCACCATTTAATATAATTTTTATGCCAAGAAACAAATACACTCATTTTTTTCCCTTATATTTTTTCTTTTAATTAATTTTTATCCCCTTCTCTTTGGGCCCGAATCCTTTTATTTAGTTCAATTA
>DTUG01000157.1 GCA_012964275.1 Fidelibacterota bacterium
TTTCAGCTATTATATTCCGTTTAGTTGAATATGGGCTTACTCCAAATCGATTTTGTGTGCTGGGAGTTAATTTGATTGTTTTTTTCCACCTGATAATAATTGCAATCGCTTATGTTAGAGTGATAATGCACCAAGCTGATTTTGATATCTTACGCAAGAAGCTTGTTGATTATTTCCCTGCATACTGCTTCTGGTGTGTTTTTGTAACCTATCTGCTTCCCTTAGTATTTGGGTATGTTTAAAAAATACTTGATAGCAATGATTTATTGCATCATATCAATTAAAGTGCTGGGGTTTTTTATTTGAAAGAAAAAAAGTAGATTCTAGTAATGAAAAGAATTTTATTTATAATTTATGTGTTATTAATGGGGACAAACCAAATGTATGGTCAACAAAAAAATCCCCAGCCCCTCGAATACCGGGATCTGGTGGAACTGTTTAACGATTGGCGGGACTTTGAAAATCCGCCGCCTCTGAATGGAGCGCCAGATTATACGGCAGACCGTTTTAAAAAAGACCACACTGCTTTCAAAGATCTCCAGAATCGGCTAGCCCAAATCACAATTGACGACTGGCCAATTCCCTATCAGGTAGATTGGCACGTGGTAAGAGCGGAAATGAATGGCTATGATTTTAACTATCGAGTACTTCGTCCTTGGGTACGGGACCCGGCCTATTACCAGACGGTCTGGATGTATCAGAGCGATGTTCCTGCCCACGAAGGACCCACTAACCACGCAACGCTGGAATTCTGGACTTACGCATTCCCGCTCAGCAGCGCTGACCAAACGCGCCTCACAAATGATCTTAAGGTGATCCCCGCATTGCTGGATCAGGCCCGAGGGAATCTCACCGGCAATGCCCGAGACCTGTGGGTCGCCGGTATTGAGAATTTTAAGCAACAGGTTGTCGACCTGAATAAAATTGCTGAAAAACTTAAACTATCAAAAGATCAGGATGCCCTTTCAGTCTCGCTGGAGAATGCTATGACTGCCACAAAAGATTTTATCATCTGGCTGGAAGAGCAGGCACCAGATAAGACCGGGCCATCAGGGATTGGAAAGGAAGATTATACCTGGTATCAACAAAATGTCCATCTATTGCCTCTGACCTGGGAAGATGAAGTGCGACTGCTTCAGCGGGAACTGGACCGCGCTTGGACCTCTCTAAAACTGGAGGAGCAGAATAATATAGATCTGCCGCCCATGTCTGCTGCCAACACACCGGAAGAATTTGCCCAGCTCACGGAGAAGGGAGTTCAGCGCTTCATGAATTTTTTGAGCGATAAAGAGATCATGCCCATCAAGCCCAATATGGAACCGGCTCTTCGGGAACACATGGGCCAGTTTGTGCCTGCGGATCAGCGTAATTTTTTTGCCATCGGTATGCACTACGACCCCTTGCCACTCTATTCTCATTTTGTCCATTGGTTCGACTTGGCCCAGGTACGAGATGAGCCCCACGAAAGTCCCATCCGCCGTGGCGCCCTGCTTTATAATATTTTTGATTCCAAGAATGAGGGTATCGCTACTGGTGTAGAAGAAATGTTCATGCACGCCGGTCTCTATGAAGACAGCCCCCGCTCCAGAGAGATTATCTGGATCATGATCGCCCAGCGAGCTGCTCGAGGATTAGGATCCCTTTACGCTCACGCCAACGAAATGACCATGGCGGAAGCGGGCCAGGTGCACGTCAAATGGACACCCCGTGGCTGGATGAAACGTGAACCACACTTATTGCAGTTTGAACAGCACCTTTATCTTCGTCAACCTGGGTATGGGACCTGCTATATCACCGGGAAATATTTAATAGAGAAGCTTGTCACGGAGTGGGCCAAGCAGTTGGAAGAACAGGAAAAACCTTTTGTGATGAAGGATTTTTTCCGGGCGTTTAATGATGCCGGGAATATTCCTGTAGAATTGGTGCGCTGGCAGATGACAGGAAATAAGCTAAATTAAAACCCAATAAACAATTAGGTTACCCATGAATCGTATTATCCCATTCCTATTGATTCTATGTCTAATTCCCCGTGTCTACAGTGAAGAGCGCAAAGAAAAGATTACTGTCGAATGGATCCAAA
>DTUG01000158.1 GCA_012964275.1 Fidelibacterota bacterium
GGAGTTAAGTTGGTAGAGTTATTGAGATAATCTGATATTTGGGGGAAGGTCATATTCTTATCATCTCTTAACTCGGAGATGATTTGGAATATTTTAATTTGTTTTTTGGGGAGTGGTCTAATCCAAAAACGAGGGGATGATATTCTAACTCTACAAGTTAAATAATACCCCCTTTCGATTCTATTCCACAGTCACTGATTTGGCGAGGTTCCTGGGTTGATCGATTTCGCAGCCTCTCAATACTGCCAGATGGTAAGCAAGTAATTGTAATATGATTGAAGCTGTAATTGGAAACACATGTTTATGGGTCCTTGGCACTTCCAAAAGGTGATCGGATAAAGAATCCAATTCTCTTGTTTTCCGGTCCGTAATGCTAATCACGATGCCTCTTCGCGCTTTAACTTCCTGGATATTCGATAAAATTTTCGAATAAGTATCATCCCGGGGCGCAATAAATACTACCGGCATATTTTCATCGATCAGGGCAATTGGACCATGTTTCATTTCTGCTGCCGGGTAGCCTTCCGCATGAATATATGAAATCTCCTTCAGTTTCAGTGCTCCCTCCAATGCTACAGGAAAATTGATCCCTCGACCTAGATAGAGGAAGTTATCAACCATGTGGGTATCTTGAGCCACTTTCCGGATACTCTGGTCATCGTCCAAAATAGTCTGGATATCATTATCGATATGATGAAGAGCTTTTGTTAAATCTCTTCCAAGGCCTGCATCAAAGCCCTTACGTCGTCCCAGCGACAGGGCAAGCATGGTCATGACCGCCACCTGAGCTGTAAAGGCTTTTGTAGATGCCACCCCGATCTCAGGCCCGGCGTGGGTATAAATTCCTGCATCGGTTTCCCGGGCAATACTGCTGCCGACCACATTACAGATTCCAATGGTCAAGGCACCTAGATTCTTTGCCTTTCTGATTGCTGCTAGGGTATCGGCCGTCTCGCCGGACTGGCTGACGGCGATAAGAACCGTATCGGGGTTGATAATGGCGTTGCGGTAGCGAAATTCAGACGCGTATTCCACATCTACCGGAATTTGTGCGTAATTCTCGATCAGTTGTTTGCCGATCAAAGCAGCATGCCAGGATGTTCCGCACGCCGTTATATAAACTCGATCGGCAGCCAGGATGCTGGGTTTAAAGTCAGCAATACCACCCAAATGAGTGGTTCCGTCTTCCAGGTTCAGCCGGCCCCGCATGGTATCAGTAATTGTGTGTTTCTGCTCGTGGATCTCCTTCAGCATAAAATGATCAAAGTCGCCCTTTTCAATTTGCTCAATGCTCATTTCGATTTCAACTGAACCTCTTGAAACGATCTCGCTTGAATCAATCCGTGATATAGAATGATTATCTGGAGTCAGCTTTACCATCTCTCCTTCATCGAGATAAATTACATTTCGTGTATATTCCACAATGGGGGATGCATCACTGGCCAGAAAATATTCACCTTCTCCTATACCTATTACCAGCGGGCTTCCCATGCGGGCGGCCAAGACTGTTTCCGGCTCCTCTGCACAAACTGCAACCACACCATAGGCGCCTACAACATCCTGCAGGGCTGCGCGGAATGCTCCTTCGAAGGAAAGTTCATCATCATCAAAATACATGGCAGAAACAAGCTGTACAAGTGCCTCTGAATCAGTATCGGAAGTAAAGGGGATATCACGCTCCTCGAGAACCTTGCGGATCGTTTCATGATTTTCTATTATGCCATTATGTATTAAGGCAATCCTGCCCGTATGATCCAAATGGGGGTGAGCATTAATATCGTTTGGCTCGCCATGTGTTGCCCAGCGTGTGTGTGCGATACCGATACTACCCTTCATGGGTGTATCATCCACCAAAACTTCCAGCTGGGATACCTTTCCAGATTTTTTAATAGAATGGATCTGGCCATCAGTGAGAACAGCAATTCCAGCAGAATCATAGCCTCGGTATTCCAGGCGCTTTAACCCTTTTAACAGTAGGGGAACCGCATCACGGTTCCCGATATATCCAATGATTCCACACATTTTTTAGCTAATGTTTACAAGTTTTCCAGTTTAAGATTTAAAAAGTGGGGAAGTTCCCACTTTTTTGAATATTTTTACTTCCTGGTATTAGTAATTGCAGTAAGCATTTTGATCAAGGAGATATTTTCTTCCTTGGTCAATTTGATTTTCATTTAAGGAAAATAACCAGTTTATGAGAGAAGAGACAACAAGTAAAATTATTCCCATTCGATAGTGCCGGGAGGTTTGGATGTGATATCATATACTACACGATTGATCCCCCGGACAGAATTCACGATCCTATTGGATATTTTTGTCAGCGTTTCCGGCGGCATCCGGTACCAGTCCGCCGTCATACCATCTGTGCTGGTGACGGCCCTTAACCCAAGCAGATTTTCATAGGTTCGCTGGTCGCCCATGACTCCCACAGTTTGAACTGGAATCAACACCGCAAATGCCTGCCAGATATCATTGTATAAACCATCTTCATGGAGAATATCCATATAAACATGGTCAGCTTCCTGAAGGATATTGATCCGTTCTCTTGTAATGTCTCCAATAATTCGAACAGCGAGTCCAGGTCCGGGAAATGGATGACGCTCGATCAATGCTTTCGGTAATCCTAATTCTCTTCCCACATTTCTGACTTCATCCTTAAATAATTCCCGTAATGGTTCCACCAACTCGAATTGCATATCCTCCGGCAGACCGCCTACATTATGATGGCTCTTAATTACATGGGCCGTTTTACCTTTGCTCACGCCACTTTCGATCACGTCAGGGTAAAGTGTTCCTTGCGCTAAAAATTGCATATCACCTAATTCACTGGCAATTCGATCGAAAGAATAAATGAATTGGTTCCCAATGATTTTTCGTTTTTTCTCAGGGTCAACAACGCCATCCAATTTTGAAAGAAAGAGTTCCGATTCATCATAACAATGAATGAATACACCCAGACCATTTTTCAACGTTTCAACACAAGTTTTTGCTTCATCCTTCCGGAGCAAACCATGATCAATCAGAACTGCAGTGGATCTATCTCCAATGGCTTTGTGCAGCAGTGCAGCAACCACGGTAGAATCCACGCCCCCACTCACACCAACCAGCACTTTTCCATCGCCTACCTGTTTCCGGATCATCTCAACCTGCTCTTGGATAAATTTTCCTACTGTCCATGTGGGTGCACAGTTAGCAATCTTAAAAAGGAAATTCCGCAGAATAGTTTCTCCTTCTTCAGTATGAGCCACTTCGGGATGAAATTGAGTGGCAACACGGGTTTGATCCTTATTGGACATGGCTGCCACAACACCATTTGAAGAATGAGCCAGGGTATGCCAGCCATCTGGCATCTGGCTTACCCGATCACCATGGCTCATCCAGACCCGCGATGGTGATGATATGCCTTCCAGGAGCCCTGTAGAATCGTCTGCTGAAATTTCAGCAAAACCGTATTCTCCCTGCCCTGTTGATTCTACTGCACCGCCCTGCTGCTGGGCTAGCAAATGGAGTCCGTAGCAGATTCCCAGGGTCGGCAGTGAAGTTTCCAGTATTTCAGGATCAAATTCGGGTGCATTCTTTTCATATACGCTGGAGGGTCCGCCGGACAAAATCATTGCGGCCGGTTCTCGATTTAATATTTTATTGAGAGATGTCTCTGGTGGGAGAATCTCAGAGTACACATTTTGTTCCCGAACCCTTCGGGCAATCAATTGGGTGTATTGTGATCCAAAATCAAGGATCACTACGCCATCTTTATGAAGACCTTTCATCAGTGAATTGTTTATTTAATTCTTCTAAATGAGATTCATTTGTTACATTGAAGTGGATTGGTGTCACACTGACATATTTCTCAGCAACGGCTTTTCCATCAAAATCCAGCGATTCATCTTCATCAATAATTTTCCCTTTCATCCAATAATAGGTTCGTCCCCGCGGATCTGTCCTTTCGTCAAAGGCATCCTTGAAATACTGGTTGCCTTGTCGGGTAATCTTGATCCCTTTGATTTCGTTTGGATCGCAATAAGGAACATTAACGTTCAATAGGGTACCTTTGGGGACACCGTATTGCAGAACATGCTTAGCCAAATCAACCGCTATTCTTTTAGCACCTCGCCAATCATCAGATTTATATGATTCCAGGCTGATAGCGATGGATGGAATCCCTAGCATGGTCCCTTCAGTTGCAGCAGAGACTGTGCCAGAGTATATGATATTTGTTCCTACATTGACACCCTGGTTAATTCCGGAGATCAAGAGAGCCGGTTTCTCATCAAGGATTGATTTGATCGCAATTTTTGCACAATCGGATGGTGTTCCCGTAACAGCAAGTCCCTCAAAACCACCCGAGCGGTGAACCGGAACGACCCGGAGTGGATCAGTGAGCGTAATGGAATGTCCTACGGCACTCTGTTCCGTCTCGGGTGCAACGACAATCGGATCACCAATATCACACATAGCCTCCCAAAGAGCATAAATACCCGGGGCAAAAATGCCATCATCGTTGGTTATCAGGATCCGGGGCTGTTTCATGTCAACAGTCCGATCAATCGGGATAATTTATCCTTCATCTCACTTCGTGGAACAATATGGTCAATGAATCCTTTTTCCAATAAAAATTCAGCCCGTTGAAATCCCTTTGGAAGGTCTTGGCCAATAGTTTGTTTAATAACCCGGGGGCCGGCAAATCCAATGAGCGCTCCTGGCTCAGCCAGAATGATATCCCCCAGCATACCGTAACTGGCGGTAACACCACCGGTTGTCGGATCAGTCAAAACGGAAATATAAAGACCACCCTCCTGTGAAAATTTTGCCAGATGAGCGCTGGTTTTGGCCAACTGCATCAATGAAACCGCCCCTTCCTGCATTCGCGCACCGCCGGAAGAACATATCAATACCAAGGGGATCTTCTTTTTACCGGCAGTTTTGATCGCCCTTGAAACAGCTTCGCCAACTACTGAACCCATACTGCCGCCAATAAAAGCAAAATTCATAACTCCAAGGATTATGGGTTTCTCATTCAATTTACCAGAATAAACCTTGATGGCGTCATGGTCTCCGGTTTTCCGTTTTGCGCCTGTTATTTGAGTGCTATATTTCTTACCGGCTTTAAAGCCAAGAAAATCTTTTGATTCAAGCGTTGAAAAAAGCTGGGTCTCTGATCCCTTATCCAGCAACAGATCCAAATAAACCGCTGAAGAGACACGGAAATGATGCTGACAGTGGTGGCAGACACACAGATTCTTATCCAATTCTGGACGAAAAAGAACCTCATCACAGGAAATACATTTTTCCCATAAACCATCTGGTATTGATTTTTTTTCTGAATCCTTGAATTTCTTATCTTTTCTGTTGTACCACGCCATAACTAATTAATGTGCGTACGATGCCATTTCATGACAATAGCATCTTCACCATCACTATAGTATCCATCGCGAACACCAATTTCCTGAAAACCGGAGTCGAGATAAATATTTAAAGCAGGGAAATTACTCCGTTTAACTTCCAAAAATACGGTGGATTGACTGGGAATTTGATCTAAAAATTGATTGAGAAAAACCCGACCTATTCCCTGCATTTGAAAAGGCGTATCTATGACAATATTTATAAGGTGCACTTCATTTAGGCCATACCGAGCCATCAAGTAACCAATTATCTGCTTATTTGATTCAAGTATCCAGGTTTGTCTATCTGGTTTATGCTGCAATGCATTTCGGAGCATTTCTTTGTTCCATGGACTTTCGGGAAAAACCCGTTCTTCAATCTTAAGGATGTTTGGGAGATCCTCAATAGTTCCTCGGTAAATATTCATAACCGGGATTTTATTCCAAATGGTGCAATATAACTAGGAACGAGGTCATACGGCTTTTTAACAACCCATTCTTTAAAATTATGATTGGCGAGAAGTCCAACATTTATTGCCGATGGTTTTGACTCGATTGCTGAAAACTTACCATCAACTATATCATCACATTGCCATTGAAAGATGGTTTGTTCTATTGGAACTCTTTCTACCAGATCATCCCAATCATTCACTTCGACGCTGCCTGCTTCAGCAGGCAATTTATTCACCCAGGTAACAGGCTGGGAAAATACCCGAGTACCATGAGACCAAATCAACCCATAGGTGGGAAACGCATAGCGAACTTGATAAGCCAATGCCATCATTGTGGGCACAGGTACAATTGGCAAGCCTTTTGAATAAGCTAAACCTTTGGCAAAACTTAAACCAATGCGTAATCCAGTAAAGGAACCCGGCCCAATGCTGACGGCAATTGCATTAAGTTCAGCTAAATGGAAATTTGTTTTTTTTTCTAACTGATTAAAAAAATCCGGGAGAATTTCTGCATGCTTTCGTGGGGTACTTTCTTCGATACAGCCTACACTTTCACCATTAACAATATAAGCTAACCCGCATATACTGGAGGATGTTTCTATTGACAGAATTTTCGTTCCGCTGATCACTGAGGTTAAATGCCTTTAATGTTAATCATCCGTGCATTTGGCCGGTTTTTTAACCTGGAAAATTTTATCTCTATGGCATTTTTCGGCAACAATGGCTGAATTACATCAGCCCATTCTATCAAGGTGACACCATCATGTGGCATCAACAAATTTTCACCGCCCAGATTCAAAAATTCAACCGAATTCTTCAGCCGGTAACAATCCACGTGATATAAATTATAGGGCTTTCCAACATATTCACTCACAAGTTTAAAGGTAGGCGAGCCTACACGGTCCTGGATACCGAGTCCTTTTGCAAACCCCTGGGTGAATGTGGTTTTTCCTGTTCCCAGATCACCCTTTAGGGCAATAACTTTACCAAGAGGTATCTTTTTTACTAAATCCTCGGCGAAAGATTGGGTTTCAGCAACCGAGTGAAACCGAATATCCAAAATATCACAATCCTTTCATAACCGCTACAGGAACCAATAACTCTTCCATTGAAATGCCTCCATGCTGAAATGAATTTTTTAATCGGGCCCTATACTTATGTGCTTCATTTGGATAAACAAAATACACATCATCCTTGGCAATCAAATAATTGAATTGCGCACCAAAAGAAGGCAGCCTGTATTGCTCAGGATCCTTTATAATTAAAGCGTTTCGGCTCTTGGCATTTAAATTCCGACCATATTTATATCGAACCCCACTGGATGCTTCTCGGTCGGCCGCAACCATCACATCCTTCTGGACACGAATGCTTCCATGGTCACTAGTAATTACAACTGTAAAATCGCTTTCACTAAGTACTTTTAAGACCTGATTAAACCAGGAATGCTCAATCCAGGAATGTACCGCAGTTCGATACCCTGCTTCATCGGGAACCATTTCCTTCAATACATCCGTTTGTGAACTGCTATGGGCAAGCATATCTACGAAATTGACAACCAGAGCCAATATATCTGCCTGCAGCAAATCCTGAATTTTATTCTGAAATTTTCGACCTTCTTCCACTGCCCAGATCTTATGGTAATGTATGGTTTTATCTTTGAAACCATGGCGCTTTACCTGGTCAACAAGAAAGGTATTTTCAAACCGGTTAAGGCTGGACGCATGTCCCGACATTAATTTTTCCTGCTCCGGATATTTTTTCACCATTTGATCAGGGAAAAGACCGGAAAAAATAGCATTACGCGAGTAGGGAGTTGCTGATGGTAAAAGGGAAACCTGAAATGAAAGATCCACCTTAAAAAAGGTCTCAAGAATAGGCAGAATTGCCATAAATTGATCATGCCTTAGACAGTCCACCACAATTAAACAGATTTTGTTATTCCCTTCGAGGGTTGGCTTAATAAAATGGGAAAACAGGTCAGGGGAAAGTACGGGACGATTTTCAGTTGATAACCATGAAATGAAATTCTGTTCTATGAAATGAGAGAATTCCCGATTACATGTTTGAACCTGTTCTATCAATATATTTCCTAGGCCTGTATCTCTATATTCATCGAATTTTAGTTGCCACTTTACCAGTCGATTATAGAGTTCCCACCAATCCTGGCATGATAGATCATCCTGCAGACAATCGTTAATATCCTGGAAATCCTTCAAATAATCTGAGGTAGCTCTTTCCTCCCTGAGCCTGGTCTGTTCCAAAACTTGTTTACAAGCCATGAATATTTGGCTTGGGTTAACAGGTTTGATTAAAAATTGTTCAACCTGACTTGTAATAGCCTCATCCATTAGCCATTCATCTTCTGTTTTGGTGATCATGATGATCGGCATGGATTCGCGTATATCCTTTATCGATTTCAATGTTTCTAATCCATCCATGCCGGGCATAGACTGATCTAGAAGGATCAGGTCAAACTGTTTTTTCTGGGAGAGGGCTACTGCATCATTGCCATTGGTGGCTTGAGTCAGGCTGTATCCCTTATCTTCGAGAAAGAGGATATGGGGTTTCAGATGGTGTATTTCGTCATCCACCCATAAAATATGACCACGGGAATCCTGCATGATATATAGATTAAGAAATTACTGATGAACCGAATTAGCTATTGACAAGTTTCAGAGAATTTTCAGGATTACTTTGTAACCATTTTCCAAACTCCATCCCAATCTTTTTCCGGCGGTTCTTCCTTAAAATGTTTGCAACGATCCAAAAAAACAACGGATGGAGTAGTATTACGCCCTTCAAAATGCAATTCCATTGATTCCGATTTTTTAAAAAGATCTAATGCTTTATCCCAATCTTGTTTAAAGTAGTGATCCAACCCATCTTCAAATGTTTCAATCAAATCCAAGACCGGTCGATCAATAGAATCTTTGGTGTCCATCAGTTCATAAGCACGGACAGGAATCTTTTTGCCTTTTACTTGAAGAAAATCAAGGAAACGGAAAACATATTCATCATTGCTAGTCTCATAAATATTTTCTCCCACAATTATATATACACCGTATTGCTTAGCCGCCGGTTCGAGCCGCGCAGCGAGATTAACCGTATCTCCCATCATTGTATATTGCATTCGCATATCCGAGCCCATATTGCCGGTAACCATGGATCCACAGTTCAATCCAATCCGATGGCGCATTGAATACACGATTTCTGGCCAGTCACCTTCTTTTTTCCACTTTTCTCTTAGTTTCTTCAATCGAGCCCTCATAGCCAAGGAAGTAGCACAGGCCTTTTTTTCATGATCTATTACTGGTGCCGGTGCGCCATAAAAAGCGACAATCGCATCACCAATATATTTATCCAGTGTTCCTTCATGAGCCAACAATACATCAGTCATAGCAGTCAGGTATTCATTCATGAGCCTTACAAGGCGTTCTGGATCCAATACTTCAGAAAAAGTGGAAAAATTTTGTATATCAGAAAAAAAAGCTGTATGGTAATCCTGAACACCCCCCAGTTTAGGTGCCTGATGCTCTTCATTCATTTTATCAATCAGTTCAGGTGAAATATATGTGCCAAACGTGTCTTTAAGAAATTTTTTATCTTTTTGTTCATTTAAAAACTGGAAAATCATATTGCTGACATAGGTTATAACAACCCCTGAAAGAGGAGCCACAATTGGCATTACATAACTCTTCCCCGGTTCGGGGAGCTTGACTTGTAAACTTTCATAAAAGATATCATGTATTGAATGCGGTAGAATAGCTGCAATACTGGATTTCACCATCCACCAGATATCATTGGAAAATAAACCCAGAGCAAGGCCATAATAAATGATACCTTCCATAAGAATAATAATTCCCGCCAAAATCGGGTGCACATCCAGTTTTTTAAATAGAACATACGCGATGATACACAGGCCTGCGATTACCAGGAAATGTACAAATGGATACATTCCATCATGAAAAAGACGGGTTAA
>DTUG01000159.1 GCA_012964275.1 Fidelibacterota bacterium
CCTGGTAATTGACGGGGGGACGGTCGGGATGAAAAAAACATACACAGTTTGATTAAATTAAATGGGTTTACTTTTATGGGTACCTCTGTGAAAAAGAATATAATAGTCTTATTACCATTAATTCTGATCGTCTCATATGTAAATGCTGACGACCTAATTGTCGATAAAAAGGCGCTCTCTCAGTATAAGACGGATGACCACCTTTTGTTTGATGCCTACAATTCAAATAGTAATAAAAAATGTTGCGATGAAGTCGATCTATCTGATAATGCACCCATTCTGGGAGCTCAGTTTACCCAGGAAGCATGGATCTGGGCCGATGACAAAGGAGCTCAGCATAGAAAAATTATGGGCTCTGCCGGGACTTCGACCAGGCCCCCAGCAGATAGATCACCAACAATATCGTATCATTATAATAAGAACCGCGATTATAATGAGATTAGATATGGATTTGGTTATGGTGGTTCCTCATCCATAAAGGTCACCGTTGGAGGCTTAAAAACCGACAACACCTGGACCCATATAGCAACAACCTTCGATGGTACCAATTACAAATTATTTGTAAACGGTGAAGAAGTAAACAATTATACGGATGCGGCAGGACTTACTCCGTTACCAACGCCGGTGAGATTTATTGGCGCAAACCACACATCTCTTGAAACCCAACCACACGAATTCATAGGGAAAATTGATGAGGTCCGAATGTGGAGTGTGGCCAGGACCCAGGCAGAGATTCAGGAAACAATGAATGACACCTTGAGCGGTGATGAGACTGGTTTAGTAGCCTATTATCCAATGGATGTCAATAATAATTGGGAGCTAGTTGATCATAGTCCGAATGAAAATCATGTTAGAATTACTGATGTTGAGGTTGCATCAGAGTATTTCTCTGATGATTGCCCAGCACCCGATGGGAGCTTGGATTGTCCATTTCCAACCATCCGAAGTGCGCTTGATGATGTCCAACCTGGAGACCGCATTTATATCCGGGAAGGGAGATATACGGAGTTACTCAATAAATTTCAGTTGAATACTTCGCCTGAAACAAGTGATGCGGGTGGTATTGAAGGGGTGAAAATCGTTATTGAAGGGTATCCGAATGAAAAGGTGATTATCGATGGTACTGTATCCATTAGTGCGCAGTGGGAACCATATAACCATAATGGTTATGATATCTATAAAGCGGTTTTGGATTTGGATTCCATTTCTGACCAGATCAAAACACCGGTTGATTCCATTTACAGTGTGTTTGTGGATGGAAGGTATATGATACCTGCGATGCCTACTAATTTTAAAAATCCTACCGATCCTACAACTGGCAATCCGAAGAACCCTGAGCCAGGTACTGTCTGGGAGAAAAAGTTACAATCTCCTACTGTATCTCCCGAAAAAGTCGATCCTCTCGGCTACATGCCTGGGAACATTGCATATTTGGATACGCTGGAAGAATGGTCATTTAATCCTGACAATAACACCTTATACCTTTACGCCAGCGATAATTATATCCCCACATCCACAAATGTCCGAGTAAGGGTGAGGGATAAATTTTTAAGTTTTCAAGCAGCAGATAATATTGAATTTAGGAATCTTCATTTTTTTGCTGGTTCATTCTCTTTTCAAGGTTGTAGTTATCTGACTATTGAAGATTGCAAGTTTTCATTCAGTTCTGATGTGGGCTTAGCAGGAAACTCAATTGTATATGGTAGAAATACTACCGTCAGAAATAGCATCTTTGAATATACCAATGATGGACACACTTGGTCACAGCAAAGGACAATATACCCTACTGTGGAGAATGTCCTATTTAGGTATAATGATTGGTTTACGGGTTCTGCTTGGTCTCCAACAACAGACAGAAATTATAGAAACACAAAACATAACCCTGAATTTTTCAGGGGCGATAGCCACTGGCGATATGTTACTATAGAGAATAGTTATACAGCTGGTGTCTTTGCTGGATATGGTTCTTTGGTAGAGTATTCTCGATTTGAGAATCTATATGATGGCTGTGATTGCAGCGCTATTCAAAGAAATGGAGCTGGCGCTACATTTTCCACGAC
>DTUG01000160.1 GCA_012964275.1 Fidelibacterota bacterium
TTATTTTAAAATTTATAATTATTTCGGAAATTGAATAACGATATGAAACCATTAAAAAGAGCGATTTTGATACGATACAAAGGACATCATTTTATGAATATCATTACAAAGCAAATTATAAAAACAGTTTACTTTACTTTTTTGATGTTTCTACTGATATGCTCATGTGTAGATGACAATTCAGGTAAATCAGATATACTAATATCGCCAGACAAATCTTTAACATTAGAAATTAATTCTAATAATGGTCAGATTTCTTATTCATTATTGAAAAATAGAATATTAATTATTCAAAATTCAAAATTAGGTATCATAACAGATAGATTCGAATTTTCTGATAATCTTTCCATCCTACAGAAAAAAACTAATAGTCAAACACAAAGTTGGACCCAAGTATGGGGTGAACAACTACAGGTTCTTGATAAACATAATGAGTTAGCTGTTACAGTATTTTCAAAAGAGACCAGCTTGAAAATGATCATACGGTTTAGGTTGTTTGATGATGGGTTAGGATTTAGATATGAAATTCCCGAACAACAAGGAATTGATAATTTCAATATACTAGACGAGTTGACGGAATTTAATTTTTCAGAAGATTCACCATCATGGTGGATACCTGCTTATGAATATCGCCGGTACGAATTTTTGTATGCCAACACAGTAATAAGCCAAATTTCTCGAGATAAGTATTCGGAATTAGTTGAGAATTTAACTGGGCCTCGGCTTGGCCCTGAAGCGGTTCAAACACCGTTTACTGTTCAGCGGAAGGATGGGATTACTATATCAATTCATGAAGCAGATCTTACCAACTATGCAAGCATGACCTTGAAGGCAAATGGAACAAAAAATATGGAGTGCGATCTTGTTCCATGGTCAGATGGGGTAAAGGTACGTGCTGAAGCTCCATTGTTTTCCCCGTGGAGAACAATTATTGTTGGTCAGAATCCTAGTGAGCTGGCAATGTCAACACTCACACTGAATTTAAATGAGCCTAATAAACTGAGCGATACAGATTGGATTCAGCCTGGAAAATATATTGGTCTCTGGTGGGAGATGATTGGCACCAACCAATCTACGTGGGGTTCAGGGCCACAACATGGTGCTAAAACAGAAAGAGTAATGGAATATATTGATTTTGGTGCTAAGCACGGCTTCAATGGGGTTTTAGTGGAAGGTTGGAATACAGGTTGGGATGAAAATTGGTGTTGTACAGGCGATGGAGAAAATTTTGGATTTTATGATCCACATCCCGACTTTGATAATAAGAAAATATCGGAATATGCCAATAAAAAAGGTATCCGTATTATCGGTCACCATGAAACTGGCACCCAGATAAAAAACTATGAGACGCAGCTAGATAGTGCCTTTGCATACTGTAAAAGAAATGGTATCAGAGTTGTTAAGACTGGATACGTCAATGATGGGAGCCAAAATATTAAAAGAATTGGAGATGATGGAATAATTTATAAAGAATGGCATCATGGACAGTATATGGTAGAACATTTTCGCAAAGTATTAGAAACCGCTGCAAAATATCAGGTAAGTATTGTTGTACACGAACCTATTAAGGATACTGGTTTAAGGCGTACATATCCAAATATGTTGTCTAGAGAGGGTGCAAAAGGTCAGGAATTCAATGGATTTATGTCTGCAAAGGATAATAATAAACCAAAGCATACTACAATTCTTCCGTTCACTCGTTTATTATGCAGTC
This sequence comes from Fidelibacterota bacterium, assembly GCA_012964275.1. Lineage (GTDB taxonomy): Bacteria > Fidelibacterota > Marinisomatia > Marinisomatales > UBA1611 > UBA1611. Next base: position 1,715 of record DTUG01000160.1, read on the forward strand.
CCATGGATTATACTCCCGGAATTTTTAATCTAAAGGAATACAGATATTACAGTCCAAGCGATAGGAGAATTGATCTTAATCATCAGATACCGAGTACAATTGCAAAAGAACTGGCCTTATATGTAATAATATATGCTCCCGTTCAAATGGCAGCCGATCTTCCAGAAAATTATGAGAGCCATCCAGCCTTTCAGTTTATTAAAGATGTGCCCACAAATTGGGAAGAAACTATAGTGCTGAATGGCGAAATTGGAGAATATATTACCACGGTTCGTAAAGATGTAAACAGTCAAGACTGGTACCTGGGAAGTATTACAAATGAAGAAAGTAGGGAGCTAAAT
>DTUG01000161.1 GCA_012964275.1 Fidelibacterota bacterium
CCGGCCTGATGAGTAGAACGTGAGTCTTCCTGGAATAATTGGACCATTTAAGTTTGCTGACACACTGTAGTCATTGAATGGAGAGAATGAATTAAGATTCTGGAAAATTGGGTCCGGGGTTGTGTGATCTCCGGTATACACATTAATAAATCCTTCAAATTTGTCTCCACCATCCTTAGTAACCATGTTGATCACGCCGGTCAAGGATCTACCGTATTCGGCATTAAATGTGCCGCTGATCACCTGCAATTCCTGGATGTTGTTATTTTCAATTTTTACTGAAATCCCACCGTCGTAGGCGTCAGTCATGGGAACTCCATCCACCATGTAGGAGATCTCGCTGCTGCGGCCTCCGCGCATATGGAGACCGCCTCCGGCATCCTGGGTAATGCCTCCCTGAAGCCTTAAAATATCCTTGACTTCTGTTACTGGCATAACGTCCAGTTCTTCCGCAGTGATTCTTGCTTCAGACTGGGTTACATCAAACTGGATCAGTTTTCGTTCAGCCGTGACCACCACTTCAGATCCTTCAATAACTTCAGTCCCTAAAGCTGCATTCATGCGAGTTGTTTTATCTATGGAAATATTGACATTTTGTATAATAAGTGACTCATATCCAATCATGGAAAATTTTATTGTGTAGAAACCCGGATGAATGTTCAATATAAAATATTCACCCGACTCATTTGATGCTGTACCCAAGTCAGTATCTGCCACAATAACATTACAGCCGATAAGTGCTTCACCTGAATCCTTGTCCGAAATGAGCCCCGTGAGTTTTCCAGTAGTTCCGGCAGTAAGCAAGTGTACCATTAATATCAATAAAATTATATACCGGGTTATTCTCATAGGGATGCTTCCATGACCATTGGAAAGGATTTCACCTGCGTACTATCGATAGATATTTTGCTTTTAACAGCTAAACCATTTCGAAACTTGAAATATTCATTTTGCCAGTTCACAGAGCCTGAATCAATGATTATGTCGTTCATCACTTCCTTTAGTATCAGTGATGTATACTCCTGTTTCAAATTCTCTTGAAACTTATCTGTTCTATGGAGACCAAGATTTTCAGCATCATTGATCATTTTATTTCTTAGAAGGAGACCGGACAAAACGGATTTTAACGTTTTAATGGATCTAATTCGTTTGAATTGGCGCTCAGAAAGGTTTGCCAGATCCATAAGGCACTGTTCTACTGTAATGATGTTGCTACTTCCTGTAAATGCAGCAGGGGTTTGATTGTGGGATACATTCTTTTCCTGATTGTTATTCAGTTCATCCAATATTTCAACTAAACCTTCATTATTAAACCTGATCTCGAGGTTTTGGGCAACCCTGTCCGTAAAATTTCTTAACTCTGGTAATTTTTTATAGGTGACGGCCATCTGCTTCAGCCAATCCTTATTAAGCTGATACTCTTTTTCTGTGAGGAGTATATCTTTCTCTTTTTCCAGTACCTGGATGATGCTGAAACCAGTGCTGGTTTTCACAGGATCTGAAATTTCCCCGTCCTCTAAGTCAAATGCTGCTATCTCAAAAGATGGATCCAATTCACCCATTTGATACCAGCCTATATCACCGCCATTATCTTTAAGAATTGGATCATCAAAATATGTTTCTGCTAAAATTTCCCACTGCACCCCTGATCTGAGCTGCTCATCTATTTCCCTAATGGTTTCAAGGTCAATAGCATAAAGATGTCGAACATGGAGTTTTGTTTTATAATATGTAAAAAGCAGTCTCAGTTCACTGTCTGTGACCTTTATTTTTTGAATAATCTTTGAATCATGGTAAGTGTTTAAAAGAAGCTGCTTGTAGGCCCGATCTTTTTTCAGGACAATTTGCGGATTTTCTGAGATCCCAATATTGTCACTATAATCAAGAATTAATTTTTCATCGATAATGGAATTCAGATAAGAGTGTCTATTTGCAAGATTATCTTTTTGGTGTGTTTTAAATAAAAAATCCTGATAAGGTTGTTTAAAGTCATTTAGTAAGATTTCAAACTCATCAACTGTGGCGAGAACCGGAGAATTGATCCTTTCACAGG
>DTUG01000162.1 GCA_012964275.1 Fidelibacterota bacterium
ATATTAAATCGCGCACCGTGCAGGGGACAAATAACATCCTCATCAATAATTTCACCAGAAGCTAATGAGCCGCCTACATGGGTGCAACTATTATCAATAGCATGAAACTGTCCTTTCAAATTAAATAAAGCAATTGTCCTCCCGCCGGCATCAATTTGCTTCCCATTTCCCGGTGAAATCTCACTTACTTTTGCTACTTTTATAAATTGTCCCATTTGTGATCCTTTTTTGATTTATTGCCTATTATTGAAGTATCGGACATTATTCTTTCCATATCTTAAAGAGAGAGTATCTAAATAAGCAAGATTGAGGTAAGTAATAATTGACAAGGTATAACTCGTTTCACGTCCCGCAAAACGTTTGATGTACTTTTTGGTGGGCAAGAGGTGGTTTCATAAAATGCTTGAATTCCGGCTGATATTTAAAGGGCTCTTTATAAACTTTCAATAGCTTTTCAAATAATCCAAAATCTTGATTAAGTGCGTCACGTATCGCTTCCTCGACAAGATGGTTGCGCGGGATGAAAGCGGGATTAACAGTTTCCATTGCAGATTTCCGATCAGGATCTCCCAAACCTTCTATTAAGAGCCTGCGCCGCCAGCGTATAATCCATTCATCGAATTCTTTTGAATAACCAAAAAGATCACGAACATGACCGTCAAAGTCTGAACTTTTGACGGATAAATCACACAATCGCCTGAAGGTCAGTGTGAAATCTGCCTCATTCTCAGCCATATGATGTAAAAGATCCTGCGCGATTTGGATATCGCCATCAATTTTATTCACAAATCCAAGCTTGGCAATAATTCCTGAAGTCCATTTTTCTTCATATATAGTAGAAAAAATGCCGATTGCCTCTTTGACCTGGGAAATGGCTGAGTCCTCATCATCACTAATTAGGGGAAGCATAGCCTGCCCCAGGCAGATAAGGTTCCATTGGGCAATCTTAGGCTGGTTTCCAAAAGCATAGCGACCCATATGATCGATGGAGCTAAAAACCATATCTGGCTGATAAGTATCCAAAAAGGCGCAGGGCCCGTAGTCAATGGTCTCACCTGCAATCTGCATGTTATCTGTATTCATTACACCGTGGATAAAGCCGCAAAGCATCCATTTTGCTATAAGGTTTGCTTGGCGTATTGCGACCTCGTAGAGGAGCGCACTGTATGGATTTTTTGATTTGCCAGCATCAGGGAAATGTCGTCTTATGACGTAATCGGCAAGAAGACCCAATCCTTCAATATCTTTGCGGGCAGAAAAATATTCAAATGTTCCCACTCTCACGTGGCTTTGAGCAACTCGTGTAAGGATCGCACCTGGGAAGAGTTGTTCCCGCATTATTTTTTCGCCTGTAAGCGCTGCGGAAAGGGTCCTCGCGGTTGGTATTCCCAATCCATTCATTCCCTCACTTATGATGTATTCCCGCAAGATTGGGCCAAGCACCGCTCTTCCATCACCCATTCTGGAAAATGGCGTTGGACCCGATCCCTTCAGTTGGATATCACGGCGAATACCATCAAGACCAATGAGTTCGCCCAGTAAAAGTGCCCGCCCATCACCTAACTCTGGGACCCAGTTGCCAAATTGATGCCCGGCATAGGCCATGGCCAGGGGCTCGGCTCCATCTGGAATACAATTGCCTGAGAGGATTTCAACGCCGATAGGAGTTTTTAATACTTCCGGGTCAAGGCCAAGTTCCAGTGCAAGTTCCTCATTAAGTTTGATGAGTTTTGGAACAGGAACTTTCGTTGGTGAAAGCCGAACATAGAAACGCTCCGGAAGGCGGGCATAGCTATTATCGAAAGTGAATTTCTTTGACAGATACTGTGTGTCGTTCATTAAATATCTGGAAACTCAAACACCATCGTTAGATTTCTTTTTAATTTAGTTTTGATCATGTAACGCCCCTTCAGTATCGCACAGTATAATAAATCTTTTTGAAATCCGCCCACCATCCCACAAACAAAAAACTCCACCAGTAGAATGAATTAGAATGTGAGCTATTATGCTATCCCAATATTTTCAACCGGGACTGGTTCAT
>DTUG01000163.1 GCA_012964275.1 Fidelibacterota bacterium
GGTAAGATGGCATTGCTCAAATAATAATGCATATTTTACAAACCTTTATGTCAAATGTTTTATTCCGTTTTGTTTTAATGCGTGTATAGCATGCGAATAATTATTGGATCAATTTTTCTTTTTAATTTCCTTTTCTCCCAGGGGTTTATACATGTTGAAAATGGAGAAATCGTTGACGGATCTAGTATCCCTGTCCTGTTAAGGGGTCTTGGTCTGGGTGGATGGTTGGTTCCAGAAGGTTATATGCTAAACATTCCTGGGTTTGGCTCGCCAACAGAGATAGAAAACAAAATTGAAGCATTACTTGGCACCGAGTTGGCAAATGAATTTTGGGATCTTTATCATGATAAATATGTAGCGAAAGCAGATATTGATCAAATTGCTGCATGGGGATTCAATTCTATTCGAATCCCGTTCCATTACAAGCAATTTTCACCATCACCCGGTGAAGTAAATCAATTTGGCTATGATATTGTTGATTCACTTTTATCATGGTGCGAACCTTACAATATGTACATTATTTTAGATATGCATTGTGCTCCCGGTGGTCAAAATCATGGCGAAATCAGTGACAGCGATGGTACGGCTAGGCTTTGGTTGGAACAGGGCTACAAAGACCACACTATTGAGATTTGGCATTCCATTGCCGAATATTATGCAGATGAGACCCTTATCGGTGGGTATGATCTCATTAACGAACCTGTTTTACCCGATGGTATCAGCAGCGAAGATTTAAGAGAGCTATACATTGATATTACCAATTCGATCCGGGAAGTAGATACAAACCATCTCCTCTTTATTGAAGGGAATTGGTACGCAACTGATTTCACATCCTTAACACCTCCGTGGGATGCAAATATGTCATATTCTTTTCATAAATACTGGAATGATATAACCCAGGGTACCATACAATATTTAATCAACATGAGCGGTTCTTATAATATTCCACTCTGGCTAGGTGAAACAGGGGAAAACTCAAATCACTGGGGACATGAGGTTGTTCAACTTTGTGAATCAAATAACATTGGCTGGAACTGGTGGACGCATAAAAAGCTGGAAAAGATCACAAGTCCCCTTTCGGCTATTATTACACCCCAGTACCAGGATATCCTTGATTACTGGAACGGCAGCGGTAGCCAGCCCAGCAGTGCATACGCCCAGGCCGCCCTGTTTGGTATGGCAGAAAATTTAAAAATAGAAAACTGTGAGACCAGGCCGGGTGTTATCCCTGCATTAATGGACCCGATATATGGTGAATCACCCACACCTGTAACAACTCATTCTATACCGGGTACAATCGCGGCGGTTGATTATGATATTGGTGCGCGAAATGTCGCCTACACTGATGAGGATTATATGAACACCGGGAATGGTAGTTATAATTCGGGTTGGTCATATAGAAATGATGGCGTTGATATTGAAGCAAACGGCGATGAAAATGGTTTACCATATAATGTGGGCTGGACCGCTGCAGGGGAGTGGATCGGGTACACCATAGAAGATGTGTCTGCCGGAACTTACGATTTAGTGTTCAGGGTTTCCAGCAATGTGGGAAGCGGGATCTTCTTTCTGGAGCTCAATGGAACCAATTTAGGTGTTATTTCCGTTCCAAATACCGGTGGCTGGTGGGCTTGGGACACGATGACCATTCCAGATGTAAGTGTAGCGGACGGACCGCAATACCTGAAACTGGTAACTGTCCAGGAAGGGTATAACATTGAAGGGTTCACTTTTAGCGTAACATCTAATTCTATAGATGACGGACTTATGGTTGAGCAATTTATACTTGGACAGCCTTATCCCAATCCTTTTAATCCTTCTATGATGATAGATATTAGTGTGAATGAATCCGGAATCTATTCAGCCAATGTCTTCGATTTAAACGGAAAAATAATAGCTGAAATGTATAGTGGAATTTTGGAGGTGGGGGAGCATTCGTTGACCTGGGATGGAGTGAACTTTAATGGGGAACCAGTCGCAAGCGGAATTTATTTACTCACTATCATGAATGAAACCACCCGAA
>DTUG01000164.1 GCA_012964275.1 Fidelibacterota bacterium
TTTTTCTGCAGCTTGGCAAATCTGCGCTCTATATACTTGATCGTATTGTGATAATAGGACACGTCTACAATCGGGTCGCTCTCATTTTCCATCTTCAGCTCGACAATGGTCAGCTGTTTCCCCTGTTTACCGCTGGAGTAGATGTATGGGCCCCCTTTTTCCTGGGGCATGTTAGGCCGGGTCAGCATGGTGCTGCCGCTGACAAAAATAAAGACTCATAGTTTTTCCGATTTGTGTTTACAAGCATTACAAGTATATCAACCTGTGCTTTTAATTTTTTTAAAAATGAACGGCCGGTTTCCAGGTAATCATCCGCTGTTACGGTTGTCATAGTATCCGGCAGCATGCTGGTCAAACCGATGATCCCGACATTGAAGTGGCCCCGCTGAACGATCCGGTATGGATCAAAAAGCAGGTCTTTGCCCTTTTTGTCACGAAGATTGGCTGAAATGAACGGGATGGATGTGCTCCCTGCTCTCTCTTTCAGGAACGAAAGGCCGCAAAGCAGTTCATACCGGCCGACATTAATAGCTTCACAGCCGATCTTTTCATACCCTTCCAGGATAGCGCTGGCGCGATACTGTTCCGACACAATATTGCTGTCGTTTATATGGGTGTTTAAAAAGAATAGGTCGCCAGAGTCTAAGATCAGCGGATCTTCACCCGCCCGGCGAAGCTCCTGGATCGTGACCAGTTTCCTGGACAGACCGCCCAGGGGATTCTTTGGTCACCCGCACGGATCGAGCTGACCACGAACATTGCCGGTGACCACCATCTTCAGGTGGTCCTGCCCCAGAATAGTGGAGCCGCCCCAGAACATTGGAGCCCAGCCTGTCAAAAGACAAAGGAAAAGGATTCGAATAGACTGTTTCCAAATGATCATGGTCATATGGCTTTGTTTCTTTATTTGGCTGAACTATTCTTTTAAATATGCTCTTTAATTATATATAGGAACAACAGGCGGTTTGTACAGGCGTGCGACTCCTGGCGATTAATCCAGTACAAACATGACCCTGCAGTTCTTAAGCACGCCGGCAGTATTATCCGCGTTTGAAACCTTACCCGCATCCACATTACTGATCACCAGATCCGCGCTTGCAGTTCCGGAAGCGGATGCTGCCCGAAAAACCATTGGATTACCCTGGACCCGTGAATCAGCCTGGGCTTTTTCCAGAGACTTGGCATAGCCCACCACACCATTAGCGGCTGCATAATCGCGACTGTACTGGCCCGGACCATAGACCACGCTGCCATTCTGATTCAGGATGCGGGGCGACATGGCGGGCCTCAGGCCCAGCCCTGTCCCATCAATAATGATGCCGGTAATTCCTCCTGATGCGGGTGCCGGTGCGACTGCGGAAGGAGATGGAGCTGTTTGTGATAACACAGGTGCTGTTGCTACTGTACCGGCCGCAATGGGGGGAGCTGCAGCCATAGGCAACAGCACATGCGAAATATTATTCATGCTTACTTCATAGACCACTTCCACCGATGTGTCGCTCAGATAGCGGGGGTCACCCACCTGGCGGGCACCACGTATAGCACCCTGCACCTGGGTCTTGATCATATCATCAAACATGGCTCCGGACACGGTGGTCTCAGACGTCACATTCACACCATTGACAATCTCAATGAGCTGACGCAGAGCATCCTGCTTAGCGATGCGCATGGCTGCCCGCCGTGCCTGGCCGGCATTGATCACATTTTCCGGAATAAACCCTAGACCGGTAGCCTGAATGGTGCGATCGGTGAAATTGACCGAACCGCGGTCAAAAACCTCCCCAACAAAATCCTGCTGGGCCACTAGCAGGGAAACTAGACAGATAGATAATAACCGGCGTTTATTCATAAGCAATTCTCCAAAATTACGGCACTACTTCCGCGGTAATGCGGTTGCCGGTGATCCCGGTGACTTTAAAATTAAGCCCGTCGGGAGACGTCTTGCTCAGCCCCATAGCCAGGTCCATGGACTTCCCTTCAAATTCCACTTCATATTCCGCCACGCCGTCGTTCAGGCTCTTTGCGTACGCATTGCGCACCCCGCTCACTGTCTGGGCCTTTAAAAAAGACTCGAACATGGTATAGGACATGAAATCGGCATTCTTAAGCACAATAAAAGCTTTGATGAAGTTTGACTGCTGAGTGCTCCATTTTTCGATCAGCTGGCGAATGATCTCGGTTCCGAGTTTTCCGGCTGCTTCGTTCATGGCGTTCACGCCGGCCGTTGATGGAGATATATGGGGTTTCTTACCGTGCGCATTGGGCACCACAGCCAGGATATCTCCCGTATCCACCCGAACGATCTTGCCATTAATGTCTGCCTGTCCCGATGTCATATTGTAGAACTTACCGCCGGATGAGATCTTTGCCGTACCGATCACTATGATATCCGCTCCCAGCTGGCCGGCTACTTTTGCTGCCGCTGAAACATTTCCTGCCAGAGCGTCTTCATAGTCGGGTTTCCCCTTAAGGGCCTGGACCAGTTGCCGATCAATAACATCAAACCCTTTATCATAGAACTGGCTTAGTAATTTTGTTTCAGCAAAATCTGTGGGTGTATTGTCGATCAGGTTTTCTTCTCGGACAAGAAAAATGACGCGCGGACGGTTCATAGAATTGAGTAGCGTCTGCAGCGCTGCTTCGTCCTGCATCACTTCATCCAGGATGGCTGTGACTTCTGCAGAGATGGTCACTTCCCAATTACCGTCAGGGCCTTGGCTCTCATTGACCACTTTAAACGTTTTCACGAAACCCTGGGCCTTGGAATAGATGTTATCCGTCAGTGTGGTGGCAGTTACAACGGTCTCCGATGAGATATAGGCTCCCAGTCCCACTTCCACCGCATCGCGCTTGGCCTGTTCGATGGCGGCATCCTTGGTCAGCCCATAGCCGACACCTTCTACGCTCTCTCCTAAAAGCAATGCTGATCCCAAAGACATGAATATAAATAGACGTGTCAGCCATCTAATGTTGTCGGATGGTGATCTAAAATATTTTTCCATGATATGAATAAACTAAAATGTGATGCGCAGTGCGTTCTGGAAGGTTCTGATACTTAACAGTGCATCAGCGCCGGAGACTGGTCCTACGGCATCAAAGCGCCCGGTCACAACATTGGCCTGCATAATGCCCCGCTCAGCGCAGATGGCCATGGCGTTATAGGCCGGGTGGCTGCTGGACACATCTCCAAAACGGGATGGGCTTTCGCCAAAATAACGGGTCTCTAAGCCGGGGTCTCCGGTAACAAGTACCAGCAGGCGCTGGACGGCAAGGGCATATTCCGCCCGGTTCACCGGTTCATCCGGATAAAAAGGCTGTCCGGGACCGCCTTCAAGGATACCATAGCGGGACATTTCATTGATCCAGACTTCCGCCCAGTGTCCTTTTGAATCGGTGGGGTTTCCGGCTTCGGTCCCTGCGGCCGCCATTTCCGCCGGCGTCTGAAAACCTCCGGCTGGTTTCGATTGGCGAGACATCAGCTCGCTGATTTTAAGTTCTTCGGCAAAAAGCACTGCCAGGTCCGCCCGGGTAATTTTTTCATAGAGAGCAACCTTTTTCCCCTGGGGTGTTCCCGGCATGGCCCGAACTATTTTCTGGCTAAGCTGCCACATCCTGTCAGCTCGGCCTGAATACTCTCCCTTCATCTCTACCACCCGGCGAAAATAGTCTTCTGCTTCAGAAAATTCGTACCTGTATAGCTGCATCTCACCCGTGTAATAGAGTGCTCCTTCGTGGTCCTTTTTTCTTTTCAGGGCTTTTTTCAGCAGCTTCTCGGCGTTTTTATACCATCTTTTCTCTTCGTTTCTCATGGTGATCCACACCCGAGCACAAAGTGTAAAAACATCCGGGTCTTTATCGGCCATTCCTTCGGCCTTATTTACAAACTTTTTAGCATCCTTCGTATTTCCCAGGTAGGCGTGGGCCAACCCCAGGCCGCCATAACCGGGCACAAATTTCTTATCCAGGTCCACGGCCCGCTGAAAGGACGTTAGTGCATCTGAATACTGGTTCATTTCTATCTGGCGCATACCGGCCTTGTAATGGTATTCGGGGGTATCAACATCGCTTTTTGGTTTTGTGGTGCAGGAAGAAACAACAAGCACAACCAGGAGACATAAATAATAAAGAGTGTGTTTATAATTGAGAATGTGTGAATGCTTCATTGTGCTCTCTTGAAAATTACTTCAAAAACATTATTTTAGATATTTTAATATAATCATGGGGCCCTTCCTGTTTATTTCTTTGATGTAAGTATCCAAACCCTGTCCCAGTCATCACCGGGCGGATTTTTCTTAAGATGGATACACCTTTCTGAATATACCTTACTGGGATTTGTCTTCCGTCCAGGAAACATGTCTTCCAGTTTTTCTACAGACTCAAAAGCATTCCGGGCCTGGTCCCATTCCTGTTTCCTGTATAATTTCAGGGCATCATGAAACTGGGGCAGCAGTTCCTTATATATATCCGGTTCCTGATCTTTTTCTGCGATCAGTTCATAGGTCTGAATGGGTTCAGATCTTCCTATCACAATAACCTTGTCCAGTTCACGAACTGCCAGCCGATCTTTGGCGGCCTTATAGGTGTCTTCTGAGATCTGAATATAGACGCCATACTGCTTTGCCGATGCTTCAAGGCGGGCAGCCAGGTTTACGGTGTCGCCCATCATGGTATAGTTCATGCGCTGGGTGGAGCCCATGTTGCCTGTTACCATGGGCCCGGTGTGGATTCCGATCCGGTTTTGCATAGCGTGCACCCGCTCTGGCCAGCGATCTCCCTCCGATTCCCATCTCTGTCTTAGGACATCAAGCTGCGCCTGCATTTTGAGAGCTGTTTTGCAGGCCCAGTACTCATGTTCTTCCACGGGCATGGGGGCACCAAAAAAGGCTACAATAGCATCGCCAATATATTTATCCAGGGTGCCCTGGTTGTCCAATAAAATCGTGGTCATGTCTGTCAGGTAACTATTCAGGAGTTCCACCAGGTCGGTGGCGGTCATTTCTTCTGAGAAAGCGGAGAAGCTCTGTATGTCCGTAAAAAATGCTGTGTTGATCGCTTCATTCCCACCCAGTTTTGGCTCTTCTTTATTCTCAACCATCTGTTCAATAAGCTTCGGAGAAATATAAGCTGAAAACGTTTTTTTCAAAAACCGCTTATCCTTATCCATAACCAAAAATGTATAAGAAAAAACGCCGAGCTGGGCCAGTACCATCGATATCGTGGGCCGCACCACTTCCCACATGACCCTGTACTCCAAAAATTGTCCATAAGTAAAAACAAGCCAAAATCCCACACCGGCACCCAACACCAGAAAACCCCAGAACGGTTTTGTTGGGTATGCGCTCAATACACCTATTAATAAGGAGATCAGTATAATTGATAAAAAATTCTTCCCGGATGACGTGGGTGTTACAAACTCGTTCTGGAGAATGCTTTGCATCACGTTGGCGTGGATCTCCACTCCGGGAAACGTTTCCTGAACCGGAGTATTGCGTAAATCAAAAAGGCCCGCCAGTGATGTGCCCACAATGGCCACCTTATCCTGCCAATAATTAGGGGGCAGCATTTCCGGGTCAAAGCAGTACATATAGGACAGGTAATAAAATGTCTTGGACGGGCCATAGAAATTGATATACATGTTGCCATTGTCATCAATGGGAATTTCCCGGACCACTGCTCCGGTCGTGTCAGACAGGCGAAGACGGTTGTTCTCAAAATCATAATCAAAACCATCAGCAGGTATACCCAAAATATCCATCACTGCCGCCATCACAATAGTTGGATAAACATGCTGCGGCCCTTTGAAATAGATTGCTGTGGGAGCCCGGCGGGTAAGACCATCCGTGTCCTGCGGCAAATCAACGGAACCATTCCGCCGGGCAACAGAAAGTAGCTCCACATGTTTATTGCCAATGCGGTCTCTTGTTGGAAGCCGCACTGCATCTTCCAGCGGTATGATGATCAGATGATCTGGGCGGGTGTACCCTTCTGGCTCAGAGTCCATCTTATAGAGAAAATTGAGCGAGTCTTCGTTCTCAAAATATAGAGCGTGGTATACCCTGTCACTGCTGTTTGTAGACAATATAATGCGGGCCGGGTCGTTACTTTTAAGAAACTGCTGGGCGGCTCCCGCGATTGCTTCGTCAGAGAGCGGAGCAACTGATGCTATGGCGTTTACCAGGTCATAGTTATTGGTGTTCTCCGGGTCGAAGATAATATCAAATATGAGCGCTTTCGGTTTGATGATGTTTGCAGAGTCAACAAAATATCCTTCTCCGTTTGAACCGTCCGTAAAGATAGGCACAACAACAAAATTATAATTGTCCCAGGCTTCTTTTCCGGGAATGAAGTGCGTCACATCGTAGGTGTCGCCCATGTACTCGAACTCAGCCTGATGATCATCCTGCGCCTGCCTGAAAATCTGGTAATACTCTACATCCTTTTCATTACCTGGCGGTGACCACTGTATCTCAAGCGAGTTTGTTACCACATCAATAAGCTGACCATGGTAAGCCTGGGGCCAGTTGTAGAATCGGCCCAGGCCGCCATCTTCCACGGGACTAATGGACATATCATCAATATCAATGACGATCACATCTTCGATGGATGCTTCTTCGCTGAAAGATGCACGGGCCTTCATGCGGGTATCATAAGACCTGTTTTCATAACCATCCATCAGTCCTGTAACAACAGATTCGGGGATGCGGGTGCCAAAATGAATCAGGAATGAAGCGACCGCGCCTGCCAGCAGGCCTGCCAGCATTCTTTTTTGCCGATCAGACATTTAGCTGCTCAATTATTGTTTGGCATCCTGTTCCTTGTTCCACTTAACAAAATCCAGGTCACCGTCAGCGGCCTGGTCAAACTCAAACATGCTGTATTTCCCGTCTTTCCGAACATTGATCTGCATGCCTTCCGCCAGGGTAATCCATTCTTCCAGTGTGATCTCGTAGGGGCCCGCAACCTGGGTTGGGGCCTTGATCTCTTCCACGGGTCCAAGTTTAAAGGGGGTGTTCTTTGGCGCCATTCCTTTTCGTTTTTCTTTGCGCTCTTCGATATAGTTCTTGGCTTGGTTTACGTCCACCTTTCCATCATAGACCAATACCGAGCTTTCATCATCGCCGGCCTTGGCTCGGTATTTTGTTCCCCTGATGGCCGCTACGGCGGTGGGAGTGCGGACAGCAATATTTTTCTTTTCGCCAAACGCAGCCTTCGCGGATACCCATACGTTTCCTTTTTTCAAATTAGCATTAAAGTTTTTCGACATGGGTTTTACATCTACTTCATTCAGCTCTAGCTCAGAGTTCTCCCCGATGCGTACTTTGCCGCCACCGGTAAGAGTAATCTCGCACCGGGATTTTGCCTGGGTGCGGATAATGTTTCCCTCGAAAACGGGTTGATTTGGTTTTGCCCGGGTCCACTTATTGCTTGTGGTTGACAATTCGACCTTTCCAAGCGGCAGGGAAATTTTACCAAAGGGCTGCTGAGAAAAAAGGGCTGTTGATAAAATCAGCAGTATAATAATACGCAAGGACACCATAAAGACATCTCCTTATATAATAGTAATGTTAGGGCTATAAAAAGGTAAAATCTACCCCTATTGTTTCTTTACCCCTTGTCAACAGACCAGAATCCCCTGACGCCGACCCGCACACCCAGATAATGCCCTACTGGGGCAACTACGGCTACAGAATCCGATATAATAACGTTAGTTATGCGGTTTCAGTTGTTCGGTCACGGCTGTGATCCAAACCATACGTCTCCGGCAGCAGACACAGATAAACAGTTTTCAAGGATTGCCTCTTGGCCCCAGTAGAACCGTGCCGAGCCTGACCATGGTAGCGCCCTCTTCTACCGCAATTTCAAAATCACTGCTCATACCCATGGAAAGTTCCATTATTTTTTTCTCTTCAAGCTTACCATTCAAGGCGTCCTTCAATTCCCGCAGCTGAATAAACGAGCTCCGTATCTCATTTTCATTGCTCGTCAGCGGTCCAAGGGTCATTAGTCCCTGAACGCTAACTCCCGGCAGGGCTATACAGAAAAGCATTTCACTTATTTGATCTGGCCGGAATCCGTGTTTTTGTCCTTCCGCCGTGGTGTTTACTTCCAGTAGGATTGGAAATATTTTATCAAGTGCTTCAGCTCGGTTACTAATCTTTCGGGCCAGTTTGACTGAATCAACTGAATCAACCGTATCAAAAAGATCTAAACATTTGTTCACTTTATTGGTTTGCAGGTGCCCAATAAATCTTTTTACAAATCCATGAAAATCAGAAAAGGACTCGAATTTTTCAGCAGCTTCCTGCACCCTGTTTTCACCAATAGATACGATACCTGCTTTATAGCATTCCCTGATCACGGCGAAGGGGTGGGTTTTGGTTACGGCTACAACCTGTACAGCCTGATCAGTGCTTTTCCGTTCTTTTGCTGATTCAATGCGGCGGCGGACATCCCGCAGGTTGTCCGCTATTATCACGAATCACCGTTTAAGCTTATCGGGTTTTCTGGCTCAGGTACTGCCGGTGTTACTTCTTTACTGGCTTCATCTTCGTGCATTACCCGGGTGATCGAAGCGATACTGCTGCCGTCATCCAGTTTCACCAGGCGCACGCCCTGGGTGACTCGGCCGATCGTGCGAATTTCGTTCATTGGCTGCCGCATCAACACTCCTGCATCAGTGATAACGATCAGATCGTCCGAATCCACCACTTCCATGATTTTAACCATCTTACCGGTCTTATCAGTGCAGCGCATGGTCAGCACACCTTTGCCTCCTCTTTTCTGGGTTCGGTACTGGATCACGTCCGTCCGCTTGCCATAGCCTTTTTCCGTTGCCACCAGAATGGTTCCTTCTCTCTTTACAACCAGCATACCAACCACTTGATCGTCTTTAGCGCTGAGAGTGATGCCTTTCACACCCATAGTTTTGCGACCGCTGGACCGCACGTCCTTTTCTGAAAAGCGGATCGATTTCCCTGCTCTTGTGCCAATCAAAATATCATTTTCGCCATTGGTGATGCGGGCTTCAATCAATTTATCTTCATCGCGAATATCAATAGCGTATATACCACCCTTGCGCGGGTTGCCATAGGCTGACAAAACTGTCTTCTTTATAATTCCCTTCCGGGTAGCCATGACTATATAATGACTATCATCAAATTCTTTAACGCTCACAAACGCCTCAACCCGTTCACCCGGTTCACACCCGATCAGGTTCACAATAGCCCGGCCCCGGGTAGCCCGGCCGCCCTGTGGGATATCATAAACTTTAAGCCAGTAACATTTGCCGCGGTCGGTAAAGAACAGCATGTAGTTGTGGGTGTTGGCAATGAAAAGGTGTTCCACAAAATCTTTTTCTTTACTGGCCGCGCCCTGTACTCCTCGACCGCCCCGGCGCTGAGTCCGGTATGTGTTTAATGCTGTCCTCTTAATATATCCCTGGTGGGTAATGGTCAGCACCACTTCTTCCTCGGCAATCATATCCTCCATAGAAAAATCACTGTTGACCGGGATTATTTCTGTCCGGCGCTCATCACCAT
>DTUG01000165.1 GCA_012964275.1 Fidelibacterota bacterium
ACAGGTGGCAAATAAAGTCAGGTTAGAAATACACTATACGGATGGACATCAGCGAAGCCGGACAGGTCGGATAATTGGGATCGATGATATATCGGTGATCGCTGTGTGCGGGAGACTGTTTGATAAAGCCAATGAGCGGCGAAACCGGGTCCGTACCATTTTACTGGATGCCAGTGATTTTCGTCATCATGTAAATCAGGAGAACCTGTTCATGACGGAAGAAGACCGGAATATGGCAGTGTCAAAAGCAGTAGAGAAAATTCGTCTGAAATACGGTGTCCGGAGCCTGCAGACCGCTGATGTATTCGAAGCTTTGGGGAGAGTCTGATGTTCATCCATCTTAACACCCATTCCGTCTATTCTGCCATGCGGGGGCTGTTGTCACTACCGGATCTCATGAATTTGTCCCGATCCAACAACATGGACACCTTGGCACTCACCGATGTAAACGGCATGTGGGGATTTATCCGGTTTGTCCAGCACTGCAAGGATGCACGAATCCTTCCCATCGCCGGCACCAATCTGATCACGGAAAAAGATGAAACCATTCTGTTGGCAGAAAACCAATATGGTTATGAGAACATTTGCAGGGCTGTGTCCGCCGTTCATGATGATCCCAGTCAATCTGTATCAGATATTTTAGAATCACGATCAGCAGGACTTTTTGTTTTGGCGCGTGAAGAATCAACATTAAAAGAACTTATGGAATTCATTCCTGATACGCATCTGTTCGTGGAATTGCGTCCCGGTGTTCAGGAATCATTCGCTCAGAAACTGGCCAAAAAACTGAAGCTGGAAGTAGTGGCCACGGGTGATGTTTATTTCAGGTCACAAAGTGACCATGACGCCCATGTAACGCTCCGGGCCATAGAAAATAATACCACGCTGGAACAGTTGGATATAACAGAGTGTAAATCGGATCAGCACTGGTTTCGGAGTGAAGTAGAGATAGTAAAACTCTTTCCCAACAGCCTGGATGCTTTGAATAACAGCCGCTATTTGGCAGACCGCTGCAAGACAGACTGGTCGTTTATCAACACGATCTTTCCGGGACTGTCGTTGAAGAAGACACACCGATCCAACAAAAAGTTGAAAGATAAGGTTTATGCCGGCGCCCGGGTGCGCTATGGTGAGACCGATGAAACGATACGCTGCCGAATCGAATACGAGTTGGACATCATTACCCAGAAAGGGTTTGCACCTTATTTCCTGATCGTCCAGGATATTGTGAAGCAGACCCGGGCCACTATCGGCCGCGGATCGGCGGCTGCATCTATCGTGAGTTATTGCCTCTTCATCACCCAGGTGGATCCCCTGCGGTACACGCTTCAGTTCGAGCGGTTTATCCACCCGGAGCGGGAGAATATGCCGGACATTGATGTGGATTTTCCCTGGGATGAGCGGGACGATGTTCTGGATTATGTCTTCAAGAAATACGGCAAAGAGCGGACAGCCATGGTCTCCAGCCAGGTTTTTTTAAAACCACGATCTGCGATCCGGGAAGTGGGAAAGGTCCATGGATTATCTAATGAAGAGATCAAGAGTATCACGAAGCGGATCGGCTGGTACGCTTCCCGCCGGGACCTGGAGCACTGGGTTCGCACCGATCCGCGCTTTGCCAATGTGGATCTGGATGATACGCTGATCCGTGTATTGCGGGAGAGTGAGAAGATCGTCGGTGTGTTCCGCCATCCGTCTGTCCATCCTGGCGGTGTGGTCATCGTGCCGGACGAGATCCGGAAATATGTGCCGGTCCTCGTGGCGCCGAAAGGCGTCCAGATCGTGGAGTGGGAAAAAGACCAGGTGGAAGACTCAGGGCTTTTGAAGATCGATCTTTTGGGAAACCGGAGCCTGGCTGTGGTCCGGGACACGATACAGCAGGTGAACCTGAATCATGGCGAAGCGGCATCCCGGAGCAAATATGTGGATTACCACCAGATCCAGCCCGTGGGTGATGACAAGACAGAACAACTCATGAAAGCGGGGAAGACAATAGGTGTTTTTTACATCGAAAGTCCGGCCACACGGCAACTCTTGGCTAAAGCCGGTGTGGTGGATTTTGAGCATGTGGTGATCTATTCATCCATCATTCGCCCGGCGGCCAATCGGTTCACCAATATCATGCTGGCCCGGATTCATGGGGAAGAATGGGAATTGATCCATCCGGATCTGAGTTTCTTGGCAGAGAGTTATGGCATTATGGTCTATGAAGAACAGGTTTCCATGGCAGCCATGACCATGGCAGGGCTGGAGTATGCGGAAGCGGAAGCATTGCGGAAAACCATGAGCCGGGATTCCATGCAGCATCTCATCCTTTCATGGAAAAATCAATTCATGGAAGGATCGCTCCGGCGGGGTTATTCGCCTAACATGATCAAGGATGTGTGGGATATGATCGCTTCCTTTGTGGGCTATTCGTTCTGCAAACCCCACTCTGCATCTTACGCCATGCTGTCTTTTACCTGCGCCTATCTTAAGGCCCACTTTCCGGCAGAATTTCTGGCAGCCGTCATTTCCAACCAGGGGGGATTCTATTCATCGTACGCCTACATGAGCGAAGCCCGGAGGTTCGGGATCCAGATCCTGCCACCAGATGTGAACCGCAGTCACCAGAAATGGCGTGGGCGACAAGGAAAGATCCGCATGGGATTCATGAGCATCAAGCGACTCCAGCAGAAAGCAGTGGATACTATTTTAGATGAACGAAAGGCAGGTGAATTTGATTCATTGGATGATTTTCTTTCCCGGGTGGACCTGGATCTGGCAGATGCCATGGCGCTGACCAATGCGGACTGTTTCAAAAGTTTAGCATTGAAACTGACCCACCGGGAACTGGCCTACCAGGTGGCGGGGTTTTATCTGCAGCATGGGGTGCGGGAACCGTTGCATGCATCACCGGTAAATACTGACCTGAGTGATGAAGACCGTTTCCGGTTGGAGTTGGATGCATTTGGCTATCCTTTGTCTGTTCACCCGGTGGCCAGGTATCGCCCTATGCTCAGTCAACGGATCAGGTATGCTAGGGATATTCCAAATTATTTTGGTCAGTCGATCTACCTGATCGGTGTTTACATTACCCGTAAGGAATCTGTGACTCGCCAATCTGATCCAATGGAATTTTTAACGTTAGAAGATGAGACAGATATTTATGAATGTGTTCTATTCCCGGAAGTGTTTCAGGAATTTGGTGATATGCTGCATTGGGAAACGCTCTTTATCATTCGTGGAACCATCGAAGAATCTTTTGGAGTTTACAGTGTTACGATCGAAAAAATGGCGAGCCTGCAGCAGTGGGTGCGCCGTTTGAACCGTGAGCATCTTCCAGCGGCACATGCTGGGCGATAGATTGGCCTATAGTAAGTATGTGTAAAAGGAAAAGGATATAGGAAATATTTTTCATGGTATTACATAATTACCGACCTTCTTTCCAAAACTGCTTATAAATAGCCCCTCTAAATTTATCGTCCCTAGTGGATCCCTCTGGTTGTTTCCAGTTCATTTGGGACATAATAATAGCTACAAAATTGCGTTTTGGATCAACCCAGAAATGTGTATTCTCGTAGCCACCACCAATCCATAAGCCTGCTTCACCATGTTCTTTGACCCGCATTGAATCGCCACTTACCCAAAGATTATAGCCATTATAACCGTAGGGGCTATCTAATAACGTATGGGGAGAATAAATATCTTCAATAGTTTCTTTTTCTAAAAAGCGTATCCCATTTAAAGTACCCCGGTTCAATAACATGCGTAGGAAATCAGCATAACCATCTGCCGTTGCGAGCATTCCTTCACCGCCTAAGTATAATTCATGATTTGGGTCATAGTCTGGCACATCCGGGCCAAATATGTCTAATTCTCCAGGATAAGCTTTTCGCAGTATAGTATCCTTTGCACTGAATGTAGGGAGCAGGGTGATATTTGGATGCGATCCATACTGCAATCCTTCAATACCTAACGGCTTTGTCAATCGTTCCTCCACTAGTTGTTTAAGACTTTTGCCTGTTGCACGTTCTGCTACCAATCCCAGAACAGTGGTATTAGTACCATAAAAATGTTTTGTTCCTGGGTGTTGGATCAGCGGCATTTCTGCCAACCGATCTATGAGTTCCTGGGAATTTTTAGCTGTTGGAAGATTTTTTGTGGCGAGTAATGAATCCAAGCAGTGAATATTAGTTTTTGCGTAGTAGAATCCTGCCTTATGGTTCATTAAGTGTGAGACCGTCATCACGGAATCGGTTGGCACCAGTTCAAATGGACAAGCTTCTTCTGTATTACCGGAATTTATTTCGCTTAATATTTCCCCTTCTTTCGTTACCGCTACTTTTAGGTTTTCAAATTCAGGAATGTATTCTGTAACGGGTTCATTCAGACTTAAAATACCATCTTCTACAAGATCCAAAGCGATTGTAATAGTAATGATCTTGCTCATGGACCAGATCCTGAACCAGGTTTGTCCGTTGACTTCTACAGAAGGAAGTAAATTTCTGTTTACTGAGCTATGTTCATAAAGAATATCGCCATCTATATCTTCCAAACGAGCATATATTACAGGGTCTAAACCTTTCTCTACATAGCTATCAAGGATCATGTTCAAAGAATCTTTATTTCTTATAAAATCATGACCATCAGTTTGTGAACTGCATGAGAGAATAGTTAAGGATAAAATGAAAATTGAAAGAAGAATTGTTAAAAAGAATTTTTTAATCATGAAATAATTATATTGTAAAAAAAGGCTCAACGAGCCTTTTTTTATTTTTTATTTATTTAAGAGTTATTTAACCAGTGTCATTTTCTTAATCTCACGAAATTTATCTCCCGCTTTCATCTCATAGAAATAAATACCGCTGGTTACATTCTCTCCAATTTTATTTTCTCCGTTCCAAAGATAATTATATGAACCTGCTTCAAGCCTACCTTTATTGAATTCTACAATTCGTTGACCCAAAATATTATATATATTGATCTTTACTTCTGCACTACTTGATAGTCCAAATGAAATGGATGTTATTGGATTAAAAGGGTTAGGGTAGTTATCATTTAGGTAAAACTGGTCTGGGAAAATATTCTTATCAATGTCTAAAGTGATACAAATTGTTCCTGGATCAAAATCTTCAATAGGCAGGGGTGGGTCTAACTGCCAAGAATCTTCTGGTAATATATAATCCCCCCAGGCGCAGTCGTTGTTGGCGTCGGCATGTTGATAACGAGCACGAAACCGACCAAAGCCAAATCCGCCACCTTCTTCCACATGAGCTGCTGCAGACACATCATAGAATCCCCAGGTATAGAGCATGTGCCATGGGAAAGGTCCTGTAAATGAAGTGGTAACAGAATAGGTGCCATCACCATTTGCTGAGGCGATCGCTGTATAATCATCACCCAGCCCTTGTAGGTATTTAAGCCATCGGTCCTTGATTGATAAGTATACAGAATCCTCTGCAAGATTAAATCCATCAGCATCAGCATCCGTCATATTAATAGTAAATGTAATATCAACGGTCTGTCCACTAGGGATAGTACCAGTAACTGGTAGATCATAGTAACCTGAAAGTTCCAGTTCTAGGAGTCCTGAACCATCTTCTGCCCCAAGGATAAAGTTTCGGTTACCACCACCAAATTGCGGGGAGTCTTCCCACCCAATGCCATCATAAATATCACCGTATGTAGAGTTGAGAACTTCAATTGATGACGAATCCAATTCCATATAATATTTAAATTCATTTTCAGTGCTTGGAAAGCCTGTAATGCTTGTTGCCAGACTAAATATATTTGTACCGGGTGTACGGGTCATCTCACAATTTGCTGGGTCAGCACAGTTCCAACCATTGAATCCGCCGCGTACCTGCATCTGATCCCCTCGGGCCACACTGAATACTGGCATCCCAGTTGCACCTTCTTCATCCAGCCATTCTGTCATATCAACTGAGAATATGACTGTTTTTGTTATTGGATCTCCCTGATATGGAATGGTAAAGCTGGTGGATCCAGTGACCGAACCATCGTCTTCAACAGTAAAAACTTGGTTTGACTCACCAATAATGTCTAATAGCCAGGTACCATAACCATCGCTGCCATCGCAAGCTTCACATGTGGTACCATCGCCGTTATCAGTATCAATGGCACCCCATTCATATGAACTGGGTCCTACAACACTGTCAATCACTGCTGTCCACACACCATCATTGGCGGTTTCATCTCCATTTGTGCCATCATCATAACCTTGGACCGTGGCCCAATTAGAAAACAGGCCTTTAAATCTAATATCTTGAAACCCATTATCTTCATCTATCACGGTCAGTGTAACGTTGGTATAGACCAATTCTGCATCAGTTGGTGGCTGATTGTCAAAATATACCCAGGCAAGGGTTGTATCAATGGAGACAGAAGCGCTTCTGTTATTGATACTTTCCCAACCGTCCGATCCGTGCTGGAACTTATACAATATATATGAACCTGAAGATGGGAATGAATATTGTCTGGACCAAAACTCTGAATTTTCTTCTTGCATTAGTGGTTCACCGTTCCAGCTATTCATGTAGCCCGCAACGTACATGGTATCGCCATCATACCCGACAATTCCTGCGGTACTTACCCTAAACCAGACGTCAACACTATCTGTTGGAATGTAGGGAGGAGTTGTTCCACTTTCCCAGTAATCTTGGGGTAGGACAGTATCGCCAGAAACGCTTAGGGCGCGGTTCTCTGTAGACTCCCATGCTTCATTACCTGCAGTATTAATGAAAACATATTTGTACTCATAATCACCATCACTGAGTGTGTCTGAAATATACGTCCAGTAATCACCACCAACATTGGTTAATGCCCATTCACTACCTCCCCAACCATTCATTGAGCCTCGAATTACGAGGGTTGCTGCAGAATCAGTGAATCCCGGAGCAGTTGATGTGTTTAGATTAAACGTAACAGATGCACTGGCAGTTGTAATTGCCAAGACAACTATCGATGAAAACATAACGAATTTTCTCATTTTTTCTCCTTTGGTCTTTTTCGTACTCCTAATTTGTGAATATCTTATGGAGATTCATAAAAATTTTCTCATTACAATCTAATAAATGATCTCTAAACTGAGTTGGTGAGTATCTCCCAGATATGTCAAAGCTTCGAAACAATAATTTATCTGTAATTGTTGTTTGATTAACCCAGGGGCTTTGATCCCAAACCCCACAGCAAACTCCTGCTCCTTATCAACAAGGAAAAGTGAATTCACCCCACCCCTTAATGTGAAAAGGTCACCCAGAAGTCCGATCTCAAAACCTGCATTAATGTAGCTCGCGTTATCATTGGGACTGTTTGCATCTAATGCCCATGTTATACGGGCTACCTGGCCGAACTTTATATCGTCCGATATCCCAACCCTAAGTATGAGTGGGAGATCAAACTGGTCTGTTGCAAGATAACCGGTAACACTTTCATTATTTCCATGAATAGATTCATCTATATCAACAGCGACCAGGAGATCATCTCCCGTCATTCTCATTTTAGGTCCGAAATTGCTTATAGATGTTCCCAGCCTGAACCCGTAAGGCGTTTCAAATAAGGTGCCTAAATCCAATGCCCAACCATTAGCATGGTTATTGGCGATCTTTTCCTGAATGTATTTTCCATTGAACCCCACAGAGAATCGATCTGTTAGATTCAGAGCATAGGTTATACCAAAAGCATGGTCAGATGCGGAAAAGGTCTCCCCAGTATCTTCATTGCCGTAACGGGTCACTTCCATTTCACCCATGGTCACGGATGTTATATTGATTCCCAGGACATGACTATTCTTTAGCGGGACTGAGATACTGAAGTAATCAAATGAGATATCAGCGATCCAGTCTGAATGATTCACATAAACATTTCTGATTCGATTGTATCCAATCCCGGCAGGGTTCCAGTACATGGCTGAACCATCATTAGCTATAGCTGTGAAAGCCCCCCCCATGGCAACAGCCTTGGGACCAATACTGGCAGACAAAAACTTAGCTGCCATTGTTCCAGCTTTGTCTACTGGAAAAACGAATGATAACAATAAAAAGTATGAGACAATTAAGCGGATATTTCTCATTTTATTATGGCCATTTTTCCAATTCTTTCGCCAACCCCAGGGGCTTCTATATGATAAACATATATTCCGTAAGCTGCTGTTAAATTATCTTTTGTAAGCAGGTCCCATTTACCTGTTCCATGGTTCAAAGCAGATGAATGATCAATAGTTTTGACTAATTCACCTGAAATTGTAAATATGCGAATGATGCAATTTTGGGGCAGATTTCTGAATTGGATTTCCCTCGGACCCCTGCCTGATGTAAATGTGTTCTGGCCCTCGAACACTGTAGTAGCATAGTAAGGGTTTGGTACGACCTTGATCTTTTTCATGTCATCTTTTGCCTGTTGTGTATCGATAAAGGGGGAAACTGTCGTGAATTCATAAATATCTTCGGTAAGAAATGGTTTTTCGACAATGATCATAGCGGTGTCGCCGGGTTGAGGTTCATTGTAAACTAATTCCGGATCATTTGGATGCAGGTTCAGGTAAAAAGCCCAGGATGGCCAAGGATTGCCGGCATCATCTTCATAATCCATAAAAACGATCCAGTCACTTTCCCGGTCCCCATCTGCGTTAAAGTATCCATCAGGATCACCAAAAGGTATCACATCGATAAACCCAATTGGAATATCAACCCAGTCAATGTTATCAATGCCGGTTAATGTTTCTCGCCTCTGCGCTATAAAATTGACTGCGGCTGCGGGGTGAATGAAGCCAGGAAAACAGATAGTGCTATTGGGCAAATACCGCATGCACAGGTCAATAGATGAATCTGAACGTTCTTCCGAAAAAATAATTCTGTAGTCATAAGGCAATCTGGTCCCTACTACGTTAAAGGTTGCATACCTGAAAAAATTAAATGTCCAGATACTATCCCTTGACCAGTAAGACTTTTCATCATTATATCTCAATTCATCAATATTATTGAATCCCAGCCTGAACCCATCAATAACCTGGCCATCACTCTCTTGCATGTCATATTCATTATTGACCAATGTGTCGGGTTTTTCCTGGTTCGTGATATCTACAAGAAAATAGGACTTGGTGGTTACCGTATCATAGCCAGCAGCGCCTTGCTGGTTCTGCAGGATGGTATCTTCAAATGTCACCTGGTAGGTATGTTGATCTAAAATTGCCATTGGGTCTACGATCT
This sequence comes from Fidelibacterota bacterium, assembly GCA_012964275.1. GTDB lineage: Bacteria > Fidelibacterota > Marinisomatia > Marinisomatales > UBA1611 > UBA1611. The sequence goes on from DTUG01000165.1 coordinate 9,210, forward strand.
CTAGAAAAATCTTTCCACTGGATGTTCCGCTAATATGATTGATCGTATCCCCTGCAAATTCTGCATCTGTGTATCCTGCTGCAGGCGGGGACGGTGTAATATCAACCACATTTGGACCCAATTCTACTGCACCAGTCAAGGAATTAACCCGCAGGCGCATAGGGGAATCACTGGGGATGATATCATTGGT
>DTUG01000166.1 GCA_012964275.1 Fidelibacterota bacterium
GATCACATGCTGACTTGGCAATGCTACAATAACATTTATAACATCAGTAATCATTCAGCAATAAACCAAGAATTTGAAGCATAACCTAGTTTTTAATCCAGTAATTCAGTTTGAAATATAGTGCATTCGCTTCTTCTGAGATCCAGGCATTATCTACTGGGGAATAAAATTTATTGTCATTCAGGTTATATACGATGAAGATAGTGCTTCCCGAACGGTATTCCCAACGGAGCACAAAAGTGCCAACTGTATTCTGCAATTTGAAATCAGGATTGTCATAATCATTAAGATAATCATAGTCTCGAAGATCCATGGTCTCCGGTGCTAAAAGCCGGTAGTATTTTTCATATTTCATATCCGCATAAAATGGCTGGACAAAACATTGGAGTGACAGATCAGGTGAAAATGTCCAATTCATGCGCAGGGTAACGTCCCGCGTTAGAAGTAAAGAATTCGCATAAACCCTGGCAGTATCATTTAGGGTTTCTACAACATCTACCCACTGCATATAGGTAGGACTCCGGTCTTGCATAGCTTTTATTTCAATATTGAGTGGTTCGATGGGTTTTATCTCTGCTCCCAGACTGACACGATAACCCCGGCCTCTATTCTTACCATAACCCGTACCAATTTCTGCATTTAAAACCAGTTTTTTTCTGCGGTCTGTACTAAAGATTGGTCCGGCATAGCCCCAGAGTTCTGTTTTGTAAGCCCAGGCTTTTTCATCCCTAAAAACATCTTCATCATTGTAAGCAGGTAAAAACACTTTACTAAAAAAACCAGCTCTCCAGTAATTGTTAAATAAATTACTTTGTTCAATTTCAAGCTCCCGCTCAAGAACCAAACCATCACCACGCCACTCCTGCATATATTTAAATTCTACGTCGTTATAAATGAATCTGCCCCAAGGTACCTGCTTTCGAAATTCTATGCGCCCGCCAACCCAGTTCATGTCATTACGGCGTAAATAACCAAGATCATTCACATCGAATTCATCATCATAATGACCATACCAGAAACGGGCGCTCCACCAGAACGGATCCATATAACCCAAGTTAAAGCGGACCGCGTTCCCTGTTATATTGTTATTATCAGAACGAACGATCTGACCATTAGTAAATAATCTATTATCTAGAAAACCAAGATTCCAATCCATCCCTACAACGGTTGCCCCAGGGTTATTTTTACGTAAGACATTTGTAACCATAAGCCCTACCCTGGAAATATCATTGATCACTGGTACCTCAAAGCGACCAATTGTATAGTTTGTTATAGGCTCAATCACAATTTTTCCATCACTTTGGAAATCAGCGCTATCAATGACCAGTGTGGCTGATTCTTCAGCAGTGATAGCTCCGATCAAACCGTAATTAATGCCAGATGCTGTGTTACCCATAATTTTCGTGGCACCCAGGATAGTTGTGTACTCCGGCGCGTCCTTTAATTCGCCTTCTTCCGGTAGGTTGTAACTAGGAGCCCTCCCGATCCGTCGGGAATGGAATAGGGATAGACGTTGACTAAAAAATCCAGTTCCTTCGGAAAAGAAAGGTCGTTTTTCCATATAAAATGTTTCAAACGCCGTTAGGTTCAAAACGGATGGGTCTGCTTCTACCTGTCCAAAATCCGGATTAAAGGTCATTTTCATGATCGAATTTGATGTGAGCCCGTAGCGAACATCGAGCCCTAAATCAAGACGGGTCTCGGCGCTGCGACCCAAAAGTGTATAAGGTATTATCTCTAACTGTTTTGGATCGGGAATATTTTCCAGACCCAAAAGCACACCGAGTGGGAACACACTTCCACGCACTGATTTAGCGCGCCCTGGCCACATGAGAGATTCCTGAACTCGGTGAATTCCCCTCAGGAATTCTACGCCCCAGACCAAATCTGGTACATTGTCAAATTGAAACATGGCAAAGGGCAGATCAAATTCTGCTGTCCATCCATCATCATCAAACGCAACAGCCACATCCCAGACAGCAT
>DTUG01000167.1 GCA_012964275.1 Fidelibacterota bacterium
TATAAAGAACGGTCAGATCTTTATCTGGATATTCAAAAGTTGCATTCCAGACATCTGGGACGTCTCTTCCATCTTTGTAATAATATATTCCTCCTGATGATGATGCATATTTTGGGATACCTAGGTCCATCATTTGATTTATGGCATCAAAATCATGAGATAATAGATCGCCCGAAAGACCAGTGCCATAATCGAACCAGCAACGCCAACGGAAAAATCGTTTAAGTGCTTCTTCTCCGAACGGTATTTTATTAGGAGCCGGCTGCTGGAATGTATCCCAATCAATTGTTTGAGCATTTCCTTTTGGATGTATTCCCCAAACCCAGGCCCCCCATGGAGAGTTGCGGTTTGTGGCTAACTCAACTAGATTTATTTTGCCTAATAAGCCCTGTTCAATGATCTGCCTTGCTTTTTCATTGGCATCTACCTGCCGATTCTGGTGCCCGAGCTGAAAGGTAATTCCAGTTTTCTTTATAGCATCGTAAACCTTGATCGCTTCATCAAATGTACGGGTGAGTCCTTTTTCGCAGTAAACGTTCTTCCCCGCTTTGGCGGCATCAATAGTAATACGAGAATGCCAATGGTCCGGAGTTGCAACAATCACCCCATCAATATCATCATTGGCTAACAGGTCTGTATAATGGCGATACTTTGTTGCTGTTTCTTTCGGTTTCCCACCAGGTCTGATCTCATTTTTTGAGGCTCCGATCCCCATCTCAGTGCGAACATCAAACAGGTCGCAGATACCCACAAGTGATACATTCAGATCCTCTTGCTGCATAAAGGTGGCAAAACCCTTGTCCAATCTATTATTTTTAGCATTCTCTGATGCCGTATCAGTCCATTCAGGCGTGGCAAACCCTGCACCCCGCACCAAATGCCCCCCGCGACCGCCATAGCCTATAACCCCGATACGCAGATGCTCATCGGATCCGGTAGAAGAAACGATGGCCGGTGCCTGTTTTTCCTTTACCAGATCCTGTAGTAAGTTGGATTTCTTTATAGCATCACGGCGTAGCTTGGCCCAAAGGCTGACAAAAAATGCGGCAATTGCTGGCAAGGTCGCCAGGCCTTTCAATATTTCCCGGCGATTCAAATCGGTATTTTTTTGTAAATCTTTTTTTTCTTTATTCTCTTTCTTAGCCATGATACGTATCCTTTAATTGGAAGAATTATTATTAAATAAAAGACGATCTAATCCAATAATTTCGCTTGTGGGAAATAAATAGATTACAAACAAGGCACAGGCTTCTATCAGGTTCTTGTTTACCACGAGATAACTGCCTTCTCCGGGCCGAGCATATTCCAGCCACCAAAATGAAGGTGTAAATAAATAGTAAACCAAAACAAGCAACATCCCTGCCAAACTTACATGCCGGCCAAATAAACCCAACATCAGGCAGGCACCAATAAGAGTCAGTCCCCAGATGTTTAAATTATCAACGAGACTGAGGATAGAAGGAGTCGCCACCATCCACTCTGCGACACCAGAGAAAATCCACTTGGCATCCAGCAGGAACGCGGCAGATGACCAATAAGGGTTGAGTAATTTCGCGATACCTTCGTAAAGCAAATGCCAGCCGATAAGAACACGCAACGTTACCAGACCATATAACTGTAGATTATCGATGACGTTGGAAGTGGATAGAGTATAATTTTTATCTGTCATTGAATGGACCCTTTTGGTTATGAGTTCATATAATATGGAAACAGGAGCATAAGTGTAATCAGGTTTAGAATCAACCCAAGTTTAAAGGGATATATGTAATGCCATTAAACAATTGTTTCACATTAAAATGGTTTTATTTGAAACTGGGTAAATTATTTAGTATACCTTCCCAGCCCAATTGATCCAGTCGAGATGACATATTCCTGAACCCTTTGCCATAATCCGGATCATCACTTTCATACATGGTTCTCAACTGCAACCTGGCGAGATCCGACCCGTCGTGATCGTAGACCAGTTGGGAGCCCAAATTACAAAATCCCTCTCTAACATCAGATTTTAGTTTATACCCATTCTGGATCTGGTAAACATGAAGCAATTCATGAGCCAGGACCGCATCAAAGACGGTTTCGTGCAGATCTGATAAAATATAGATATGATAGGCCTCACTGATTGTTTTTTCACCAATTGTCTCGGCTTCGTATTGGGTATACCCCCTGATTTTTCCGAGCCGGTTACCGGACAACCGAATCAGTTCATCTTTATCAGTCACCATAGTAATGGGAATCCCCCTTGGCAGATCCTGGATGCCCACTTTTTTCAAAAGCGTCTTTACTCCCCGCAACGACCGGGCAATCTGGGATTGATCCGACACCACGGTTGGCTCGCATACACTGCATACGTATCGTTTACCATTAATAGAATACCCGCCACCGGTAAGAGAGTCACAGATTAACCGAGAACAGTTATCACAATCAGGCAATGCATCAGTATGCTTTTCATGGTACATATTTCCCCAAAAGTCCTCTATATATTGGTCTTGGATAGGCAGACTACAGATATCACACTTTGGTAGGATATAATTGATAAAACAGGCTTCATGATACTGTTTGTCATCTTTTATGTTATATAAACCACTGATCAATTGACCACACTGGGCACAACGCTCCTGAATATGATCCCGGTAACAGGCGGGGTGGTAATTCTTTCCTTCCGTTTCGGTATATGTCCCGGTGATTTTATCATCGCAGTAATCACAGCTAAGCTGTATGTGGTTTTCATAACATGTATTATGATAATGTTTGTTATTAAGAGTGGTATAGCGACCGGAAATAGATTTTCCACAATAGCTGCAGGTTGAACCGTTGGCAAACAGTACCAGCATGGGCAACAGAAACAAATAGGGGATTATTTTTTTAAATATTCTGATCACAATTTCAATTCCGTTGCAAAATCATTTGAATAATGGCTAGAAGAAACAACCCTAGTATGTACCAATCTAATCTGGTGAAACAGATACCGGAGGGGATGGATCATCTGCTGATTACAGGCTTTTAAAAAGGTTTTTCTTCAGAATGGCCGAAGCGGTCATAAGACCGGAAAAGACCGCCGAAGACAAACCAACAGTGGCCACATCCTGCCCGGTCAGAAACAAACCTTTAACATCCGTATAAGGCTGTAGCCAGCGCTGCCGAAAACGCTGGGGACTATGTTCGATCCCGTACATTTCACCCAGCGAATAATTAGCCAGGTCATTTACGGTCAACGGTGTGGAAAGCTCAGCATGATCCAGGTGTTCTTTGGCCTGGGGTACGTGCTTGAAAACTATATCTAATATTCTATCGGTTAATTTTTTCTTGAGAGCTTCATAATCTTCATCACGGTTTTTCCAGGGTTGCCCCAGCCAATCGGTATACCAGTCCCAGTGAGCCATGGTGATGGCCTCCATGGTTGCATATCCTTCATGATCTTTATCCCAGGCTTCATCCTTGGCTGAGGGAAAAGAAACATAGACCACAGGAAATTCTGCATCGGGACCTTTTGAAGCTTCTGCCACATTCTGGTCGTGGTCATACCCGGGGTATATCCACAGATTCGTTGTGCCAAAATCCAGGTTCCGGGCTGATTTCTTAAAACCCAGGTGGAGGCATATGTGGCTGGCAGTGGGTACAACATTGTCCAGATAACCATGCATGCTACTACGTCCCGGGTATTCCTGGAGTAACCGATCAAAGGTATTCACCACGCCAGCGTTACTTATCACGATGGGAGCTATTAGTTCTTCGCCACCTTCCATACGCACGCCCACGGCCCGATCATTTTTGACCACGATCTCTTCCACACCAGCTTTCACTACCAACTTGCCGCCATGAGCTTCAATCAGATCTGATACAGTTTCAGCAATGCTTCGCGATGAGCCAGTGGGGTAATTGGCTCCGTCCAGGTAATGCCGCGCTACAAAGGCATGCATAGCGAAACTGCTTTTCCTTGGCGGGAGACCATGGTCTCCCCACTGTCCGGTGAGAACCCCCAGTAATTGTTCATTATTTGTTAGCTCTGTAATCATATCATGGGTAGTTCTATCGGAGTACTTATAAAATTTCCGGTTCATAAAGGGATAGGTCAGGTTTCCCAGCCATCGCGGCATAACCTTGTTGGTGAAATAGGGCCGGGCAGCAAGGGCAACCTGGTATAGTAAATCCATATAGGTTACAATGGCTGCTTCCTCTTGCGGAAAGTAATCGATCAAGTCTTCCTTAAAACGTTGACGGGGGGCGACAAAATCATAGGATCTGTCAGGGAAAATGATGCGATCGTAGTTATCATCCATCTTTGACCACTGCAGTTGACTGTCAGTGATGCAATCAAAGATCCGGCGGGCAAATGAATGTTTTTTGTGAACTTCACCGATATAATGGATGCCAACATCCCATTCATATTTTCCACGACGGAAGGTATGGGTCCAACCGCCGAGCTTGAAATGCTTTTCCAAAACCAGAACCCGTTTACCATGCAGGGCCAGTAACGCAGCAGAACATAGTCCACCAATACCTGAGCCAATAATTATGGCATCAAAGGTCTCATCGGCAAGGGAACTGCTGTATTTATTCCAGGACTTCAAATAAAATTTCGATTAAATACTGACCATGCCACCATCAACGCAAATATTCTGACCAGTAATATAACTGGAATTATCAGAGAGTAAAAATGCTACTGTGCCGGCTATCTCTCCTACAGCTGCTTCCCTGCCCAAAGGAATTGACTGACGGACCTCATCGCTTACATCATAACTATCTACAAAACCTGGCAGCACACTATTCATACGTATGTTATCCGGCCCAAATCGCTTTGCGAACAGTCTGGTAAAAGCGGAAAGGCCCGATCGGATGACGGATGAAGTTGGAAATGACAGGTTAGGTTCTTGGGCACCAAAAGCAGATATGTTCACAATTGCTCCTCCGCCATTCTTTTTCATGATTGGAACTATAGATCGGGAAATACGAATCACATTCATGAGCAATAGGTCCAGGGCAGCATGCCAGTCATCATCACTGATCACCAACAGGTCTCCTTTCGGCGGGTGACCGGTGTTGTTTACAAGAGCGTCTACCCGGCCCCAGGATGTGTGTGCCAGGTTTACAAGTTTCAACAGGTCATCGGAGCTAGTAACGGTACCGACCAGACCAATACCGTCCAATTCCTTGGCCAGATCCAGGACACTTTCCGTGGTGGACATAAGCACAACCTGATAATCTCTGCTGGCCAGCTCCCGGGCACAGGCAGCACCGATCCCGCGACTGGCGGCAGTTATAATAGCGACCTTCTCTGCCATGACTTTCAGCCGGACAGACCCAACTCCTCAGCTTTTTCAGCCAGTGCATCAATAACGAACTGAATATGTTCAGTCAAATCAACTTTCAATTCTTCTATACTTTGAAAAATATCCTCGCGCAGGACGCTGGCTGCAAAGGATTTCTGTTTGAGTTTTTTCTTTACGGACCTTGGTGTTACTTCCAGAATGGACCTGGAAGGGCGAACATAAGTTACAGCGAAAATAAAACCAGTCAGCTCATCTACAGAAAACAGCGCCCTGGCCATGTCTGTATCCCGGGGAACACCAGTATAGGTGGCGTGACCCATAATGGCGTGGCAGATGGATTCAGGATAACCCCGCTCCTTTAATATTTCGTTGCCTTTATATGGATGTTCTTCCATGGAAGGGTACATTTCATAATCAAAATCGTGGAGTAAGCCGACTATGCCCCACTCATCCGAGTTCCCGCCATATTTTTCAGACATCTTGCGCATGGCCTGTTCCACGCCCAATGCATGACGGCGCAGCGAATCAGTTTTGGTATATTCATGGAGCAAAGCCAAAGCATCTTCTCTATTGTGGCTACCAAGCATCCTTAAAAGTAGTACTTCCCCTGCAATATTTCAACCGGCAGACGCCGGAATTTTAATAACGAACGTTAAATTGAAGGTCGATCACTGCTTCAATAATTGAATCCATGCGGTCCTAATTGGGGAGCATTTGCCCTGGGAGCGCCTGGCTGTGGGTTCCCTGCTCTAATACAATAGATCCATTCACCATAACCAGTTCAATGCCATCCGGGTAGGCACTGGGTTTGTCATCTGTTGTATTATCTTTAAGGTCTTCAAGAGAAAATATAAGGATGTCCGCTGTATAGTCTTCCTTTAGCCGACCGCGCCCTTTCAAACGTGCCGAATCTGCCGGCAGTGATGTCATCTTTCGAATCCCTTCTTCCAATGTAAAAAGCTTCTGGTCAATAACATATTCCATTAAAAAACGGATCGTATAACAATAACTGGAACGGTTAAACACAAAATCTTTTAATGGGCCATAGGGAGCGGTGGTGACACCATCACTTTCAATGCTGCAGATCGGCTGCAAAAGTAATTGCTGGAGATCTTCAGGTGTAGCATAGATGTGCCGAAGCATCACATTATAAAAATCGGATCCATCAGCCAAAACCAGTTTAAATATTGTTTCGGTATGATCCGCTCCAAAGATCTCAGAGATTTCCTGGAAATTTCTGCCGACAAGTTCCGGGTAAGATTTCGAGCAGGTTAAATAAAAGGACTCAAAACCACCCAGGCGCAAAAGATAATTGGTGGGATTTTGAAATGTTTCCCTGCACTGATCAACCACGTCCGGAGAATTCAGCCGGTCCAATACCCTATCGGGCGTATCTTCATAAACCCAGGGAGGCAGCAGAGTTACTACAGGTCCCGGGGCCCAAACATCTGGAAAGGTATCAATGCCTATTTCCAAACTTTCCTGGTCCCGTGCCTGATATATTGTTTCCAGTACCTCGTCAAATTTTTCATTTGCATAAGGCCGTGGTGCAAGATGAGACAACTGACCAGGGCACCCTGCCTTGCGGATTATATTCAATGATTCGATTACTGATTCCATAAATGTATCGGCGCGATTTCGAATATGGCTGGCATAAATACCGCCATGACTCGCAGCAACAGAACATAAGGCAATCAATTCATTCTTATCGGCGTGCTGGCCAGGAGAATACTCCAAACCTGTCGAGAACCCCGCTGCGCCTGCAGACATAGCGTCATCCACAAAGTCTTTCATTTTTTCCAGTTCAACTTTCGTAGGAGGACGCGCATCATACCCCATGACTGCCAGCCGGATAGACCCATGGGGAACCAAAGGTGCTACATTAACAGATAAGCCCGGCGAAAAGAGATCCTCCAAATATTCAGCAAAGTGATCCCACCCAAAATCCGTATTAAAATTTTCGCTATAGCCGATGGTAACCTGCTTACCCAGTTCCCTATCCGGAGAAGGAGCAGGTCCGTGGCCACAATTTCCGGTCACAAGTGTTGTAATACCCTGTCGCACGCTACTCTCAGCAAACCGATTTGCAAGCAAGGAAAAATCTGAATGGGTATGAATGTCGATAAACCCCGGACAAACATATTTTCCGGCCGCGTTCCACTCACGTTCAGCATGCATATCGATAGAATCCGTGATCTCCACTATTTTACCTTCTTGTACAGCTATGTCACCTTTCCGGGCGGGAGCGCCGGTCCCATCCAGGATATGTCCGCTACGGATAATCAGATCAACCATGATACTTTAGCTTTTAATAATATAACAAATAATACTAAATAAAATTATCAATCACTTCCTGCTTCAGAGACTGATCCAGATTAGCCCCAGTAGCAATTAAACAGATGGTCTTCCCTTTTATCTCTTTAGATATTTTCAGTGCACCGGCGAACGCAGCAACACCGGCTCCTTCTAACATCCGTTCCGTACAGACATAATATATACCCATAGCCTGTTTCATTTCCCGTTCGCCCACTAATACCATATCATCCACCACTTCAGAGATGAGACTCACAGCTTCAGGAATAGCAACACGGACAGCCATGCCTGTTGCAAACGTATTACAGCTTTCTGTATTTACTGGTTTACCGGCCTTAAAGGACAGGGCCATGCAGGGCGCTTCCTCGGCCTGGACACCAATAACCTTTATGGAAGGGTCTGTTGCCTTGATAACCGTCCCGATACCGCCAACCAAGGCACCGTTTCCGACCGGTACCAAAACCATATCCAGCTTTTCTATTTGTTCTATGATCTCTAAGCCAATCGTAGAAGTCCCGGCTACGATCTCTGATGATGAGCCATCTTCAATAAAAAAGGTTTCGCTGTGTGCTGGATTTTGCAACATTATTTTTTTCGTTTCATCCAGGTCCCGGCCAAGGAACTCCAGTTTAGCACCAAACTTCCGGATCAGGGCTACCTTACTTTTATCCGCATTGACCGGTACACCCACAGTAAGAGGTAAACCATACTTCCGGCAGGCAAAAGACATGGCAGCGCCATGGTTGCCCGTAGAAGCGGTGCTTAAATGGGATACTTTTTTCAATTGCTTCAAATGATGCACCAGGTTCAGGGCACCCCGGGCCTTAAAAGAACGGACCGGAGACATGTATTCACATTTCACATAACTTTCAGCCCCAATACGGCTGCACAGCTCTGTATTCAGTTCCAATGGAGTTGGATCTAAATATTTTGAAATGACGTTGGAAGCTGAAACAGACTGTTCTGGAGTGGGTTTTAACATATTATACCATCCGGATCGAATAGGATCCGCGTGTCAGGCCCTGATAAGGCACCATTTATAATTTAATTGAATCTACAACCATGTTAATTAGGATTAGAAATGGCCCCTAAATTTATCGATGGGGTACTTCTGCTTGTTCTTTTCCAATTTATCCCTTACTGCAACACTAATATCAATCTCATTGCGATTCGCAAAAGCGATCGCATAGATCAGCACATCCGCCAGTTCATCTTTTGCTTCCGATCTTATTCCATCTGTGGACATTTTCTGTTCGCATTCAGCTGGGGTCATCCACTTAAACAGATCCATCAATTCACCGGCTTCAATAGCCAGGGCCATGGAAAGGTTTTTGGGATTATGGAACTGAGCCCAATCTCTTTCTGCCACGAAGGATTCAACCAGGGCCTTTAACTGATCTAATGTGATTTCAGCGTCTTTCATATCAGATTCCTTTCTGAATGTTTAATCTACACCTGTCAGCAAAGTTTACCAATGGGCGGTAATCCCGAAAACGGGATAAAAGGTCTAGTTTTTTATCCAGTAATTCAGCTTGAAATATAGAGCGTTGGCTGCTTCCGAGATCCAGGTGTTTTCTACCGGAGAATAATATTTGCTGTCATTCAAGTTATATAC
>DTUG01000168.1 GCA_012964275.1 Fidelibacterota bacterium
CGCCCGGGACGGTTGATCCGGATGGGCAAATAAGTAACTAATTAACCACCAAGCCCCGCCCATTAGCGGGGGTTTTTGTTTGTGGGACAATACTGTGTAAATTCCGCTATGAAACGCCTCTGGCTCAAATAAAGGAGTTTAAAATGAAAAACTTTACTGTTCTGGTGTCTTTACTGGGAATGATTGTGCTCTCATCCTGTAGTAAACCTGCTTCTCTTGATAGATCCGTTCTCGATGATCCCGCACGCTCTTCTGAAGAGAAAGAACAAGATGCACACCGAAAAGCCATCGATGTCTACACGTTCTTGGGAATTGAACCCGGTATAACAGTGGCCGATCTTTGGCCCGGCGGAGGATACAATACACATCTCCTTTCCCGACTTATGGGCGACGACGGTAAGGTATATTGCATGATGGGATTCTACGGCTCAGGGCAATACGATACTCTTGACAAAATTGAAGAACGTATTAAAGAAGCTAACCTTTCAAATGTACAGATATTTTCAAAGCCGTCGGATCTCCCGGCTGGTAGTATCAATGTAATGGTTTCCATCCGAAATTACCACGATACAAAAACGCCCCGCGATCAACTTCTTGCGGAATTGCACGCAGCTTTGAAACCGAACGGAATTCTCGGTATCGTGGATGTTGCCACAGATCGTCCAGGATGGGATGATGAAACCCATCGCTTAAACGAACAGGTCGTTATCGACGAATGTACTTCCCACGGTTTTGAGCTTGTAGAAAGTTCTGATATGCTTCGGAATCCTGATGACGATCATTCTATTACAGGCTTCGACGAAGGACGACACACAATGGACCGCTACCTCCTAAAGTTCAGGAAAGTGGCGAAATAGTTTAGGAGTTGAGAGTTGACTTTTAGTCAACTCCCGATCCTTACTCTAACTCATCCATAAATATGGAATCCAGACGCCGGTTCAAAGTATCTGCCTCCCCAAGCGTGGGGCTTTTTTGTTTATAAAAGAGACACCCACATTGTTGGGTAATTAATTGTAATTTTATTTAACTAAGAAGTGCTCTAGGGGTAATAAATCAAAATATTCTCACCCATCATACTGATTATAAGTGTAAGCATTTTTCTTCTGTTAGTATTTAGAATTGTGCGAATAATAAAGTATAAATCTCTTTACCCGCTTATACCTAAAGAATATAATTTTGGAAAAAGGCGAGATACATATTTAAAGGCCATGAATATGATGACTGAGAGAGGGGCCATTGTACTGGTTGAAACAGGCGTAGCCCGACATGGGCTAGCTTATTCAAAAAGTGATGGTGCTTCCACGATTGTTTTTGGAATATATGCAAAAAATAACGGAGCCAAACTTTATTCTGTCGATATTAATCCTGACAATATTGCTACATGCCAAAAAACTATCGATAAAATGAATCTATCATCTTATGTAGAATTAAATACTGCTGACTCTATTAAATATCTTAATGCGTTCACTCAAAAAGTTGATTTTCTTTATCTAGATAGTTACGATTATAACCGGAATAAACCTGAAATAATAAAGGATAGTCAAGCCCATCACCTAGAAGAAATAAAGGCTGTAGAGAAAAAACTCCATGAAAATTCAATTATTTTGATTGATGATTGCAAGCTCCCTGGTGGAGGGAAGGGAAAGAGCGCTATACAATATTTACAATCAAATGGTTGGAAAATCCTGATGAATAAATATCAGGTTCTTCTGAGCAAATAAAGCTTTTATCTTATTACAGTTTTTAAATCCTGAATACTCAACATGATTCCCTGCCACCAAACCGAAATCAAGGGGGTGGGTAAATTTAAGTGAGCTTTATAAATTGTTGTGTATTTTTTGTAATTTTCAGTATGAAACGCCTCTGGCTCAAATAACCTCCTCTCGGGGGCTTTTTTGTTTATAAAAGACATACCCACATTGTTGGGTGATTATTTGTAATTTCCAGTAGAAT
>DTUG01000169.1 GCA_012964275.1 Fidelibacterota bacterium
TGGCCAGACTACTGGGAAAATTTCAGGTTCAATTACTGATAAAATAACTTCTGAGTCGCTCCCTGGCACGAATATTTATCTTGAACAGACCTCTTATGGAACAGCATCAGATGGGGATGGTCGTTTTACTATAATCAATATTCCTCCTGGTAAATACACACTTAAGGTAGATATGATTGGTTATAAATCGGTTCGTTTGGAAGCTGTAAATATCTCTGTGAATCGAACACTTTCATTGGATATTGAAATGGAACAAACGGTTATCGAGGGGGAAGTGGTTACCGTTGAAGTTGCACGGGTGGCACAGAAAAAAGATCAAACCGGCACAATTAAGAATATATCGGGCGACGAGATCAATGCCTTACCGGTAGAAAGCGTCGGGTCTGTGATTAATATGCAGGCCGGCGTGGTCAATGGGCATTTTCGCGGAGGCAGAAATACAGAAGTAACTTATATGATCGATGGGGTCCAGGTGGATGAACCATTCGGCGGCAGTGGTGCTGCTGTTGAGATACAGCCGGAAGCGGTACAGGACCTGGAAGTGATCACTGGCACCTTTAACGCGGAATACGGACGGGCCATGAGCGGTGTAGTAAATTTGATTACCCGGGATGGTGGACCGGAATTTGAGGGATCTGTATCTGGAGCACTTTCCTTTTATAATACCAGTAGTAAAGACAAAAATGGTAATGAAATATTTATTGGGCTGACACCTGACCTGAATCGTAGCCAGGATTTTAAATTTACCCTAGGTGGTCCATTGCTGGGTAAAAAGATCACCTTTTTCACCAACATGCGCTTCCAGGATAACAGAGGACACCTGAACGGCTTTCGGATCTTTGCTGTTAATGATAGCAGTAATTTTTATTTTGATGACCCATCTCTATGGTATTCTTCAAAGTCCGGTGACAGTACCTATGTGCCCATGAACACAGGAGACCATGTTTCACAATTATTTAAGCTTAGCTTCAACCTTTTCAAGGGTATCCGTTTCTCTTTTTTGAATTCTAACAACGACGACGGATGGTATTGGTATGATCACGCTTTCAAATACAACCCAGATGGACGGGCCAGGGGTCGTAAAGAGACACTCTACAACGCCTTTCAGCTGAACCAAATGATCACTCCCAAACTATTTTATGAGCTAAAGCTGTCTAGAATGGATTACACTAGCAGTACCCATGTCTACCAAGATCCGTTGGATAGCAGATATGTCCATGACAAATATCTTGAAAATTATGGATCAGGATTTTTCACTGGCGGGCAGCAGAAAGACCACAGTACGCTTACCATGATCGATAACACTTTGAAGTTTGATATGACATGGCAGATCACTCATCGCCACAGTATCAAAATGGGTTTGTTAGGTATTGCCCATGACGTAGATCAAAAATGGCAACAAATTCGTAACAAGTACGATGGTGAAGCAGTACAGGAAGATCTTTATGAGCCTATAGTGTATGGCGATTCTACTGTCTACGCTGATATTTACAAAGTTAAGCCGCAGGAGACTGCTGTCTATATCCAGGATAAAATGGAGTTTGATGAAATGGTTGTGAATGTAGGTTTGCGCTATGATGTCTTTGATCCTGCCAGCCCATACCCGTCCAACCGCAGAAACCCGGCAAACCAACTGGTCTTGCCGGATTCCATGACTTCCGCCTATCCACAGGCTCCGGTCATTGAACAATTGAGTCCTCGTATTGGTTTTGCCTATCAGCTTGGAAATCAGGCAGTTTTGCATTTCAGCTATGGACATTTTTTTCAGATGCCTCCCTTGTATGCCATGTACCAGAATCACAGTTTTTTAGTTGGACCAAATGATTATGGAACCACCATGGGCAATGTTCTTTTGGACCCTGAAAAAACCATCACCTATGAGATTGGGCTCTGGCAGGAACTGACCCGCGGGCTGAACTTGGATGTAGCTCTCTTTTACCGGGATATTTATAATCTGCTCAGTACCAAAATTATCTCTACCTATAACCAGATCGAATATGGTCTCTATACCAACAAGGATTATGGCAATGCCCGGGGACTGGAAGTCAAGCTCGATCTGGGATACGGCGCTGTCAAGAGTATGGTGAATTATACGCTGCAGTACACGCGCGGCAACGCGGATTACCCTACACAGACGTTTGACCGGGCAGGCAATAACATGGACCCTGTTAACCGCTTTATTCCCATGAGCTGGGACCAGCGCCACACCCTTAATGGTACGATCATGTTTTTCGGTGAGAACTATGGTGGTACGGTAATAGCCTATTATAATTCTGGTTCGCCCTACACCTTTTCCCCGCAAAGCGAAAGTGTGCTTTCCAGGATTAATTTATACCCGAATAACGATTACAAACCCGCTACGTCCACTGTAGATGCAACTCTCTACTACAATTTTAAGCTAATGGAGCGCCTGCAGGGGAGAATTGACCTTACCATATACAACCTTCTGGACCGCTTGAATGAAAACTGGGTGGATGGACAGACCGGCCGTGCGTACACGGCTGTTATAAAAAATACAGATCTGGCTGGACACCGCAGTGATTTCAACAATTATGAAGACCGCATAAAGAACCCATCCATGTATTCTGCTCCCCGGATGGTGAAATTGGCAGTAGGAATTCAATTTTAACAGTGATGCGATTCGGTACTAAAGCTTTTACTGGTTTCCTGGTGATTTTTAATCTTATTCTGAGCCAGGGGAAAGAGTATGAAGGTCCCGAGGACTCTGCCGGGGACATTGCGGCTGAAAAAGAGGGCTATATGACAGGAAACCGAGTATTTATTTATTTTCGCAATACAACGGAGCTTTCCGATTGGCCCAGGGTAAACGTTTCCAAATGGCCCAACAATCCAAATGGTTTAAAAATGACGGATGGGATCGGGTTGCTGGTGGGAGCCAAGGTTTATATTGAGGATGACGGCGATGGGGCCACAGTGGATACAATCCCACTGACGGAACTTGTTGATATTTATACCACAGACCACCACACGCTTTATTACCTGCAGACCAGCTATCGGGAAGAAATGGACAAGGATCCCACGGGAACGGTGGAGTGGGGATTTTATCCTGTATTTGGATATTTCAACGAAACCGGGGAATACCCGGCACTATCCAACATCGAAAGTTCCTGGCCGATCAGCGGCTGGCCATCCACAGGCCTTGAGACAAAATGGCCCGGCGAGTGGAATGGCCGCTTCGGGAGGGGCGTTATTTATGCTGACCAGGCATGCTATTATGTGGTCAATGATGCCCAGGACCAGGAAAACTTGGGGGCGGAGGATAATGTGAAATATTTTCCAAGACCGGGTCACTATGTGGGTGATCTCAAACCCGATGTAACGATTCAGCCCGGTGTACCCTGGGGCGGACTCGGTATTCGTGTTGCTGTCCGGGGATTTCAGTGGAATAATCCCCAGGCACGAGATGCAATATTCTGGGAATATTCCATTGCAAATGTTTCTGATTATGATTTGAGGGATGTTGCCTTCGGATACTGGTTGGATAATGCTATTGGCGGGGATGGTGATGACGATCTGGGATACTTTAATAGGCAAGTGGATATGGCCTATTCCTGGGATATTAATGGCATCGGCGCCGGCGGGCTGCCGACCGGTGTCATGGGTTTTGCCTACCTGGAAAGTCCAGGGCTGGCATATGATTATATTGATAATGACTTCGATGGTTTAACGGATGAGAAGCGGGACAACGAACCCACTGCTATCGTTGGGCCCACAGATGGGATCACAAACCTGGATGCCTTCCTGGAATTTTACAAACTTAATGCCGAGGATTTAAGAAACCATTGGGATGCGGACGAAGACCAAGATTGGGAAGACGGTGAAGATCTGAACAATGATGGTATTTACCAGTTATCAGAGTATTTTGGTGATGATATTGGCATCGATGGTGTAGGACCCGGTGAGCTAAACTATTATGGTCCGGATCTGGATGGGTCAGAGTGCAATCATCAACCTGATTTCTCAGTCGGAGTTGGCTGCGAACCGAATTTTAACACCACCGATGTTTCTGAATCGGATATGGTGGGTCTGACCTCTTTCCAAATGTTTCCTATCCCCAGCCACGCCGCTTCCAATACTACCCAGTGGTTTAAAAATGATCAAACCATGTGGGAGCTAATCGGTATTGATTCCCTGGAAGAATACGTAGACAATATCTCCAATCTGGTTGAAGTCTTTGCTTCCGGTCCATTTCCTCTATATCGGGGCCGGGTAGAACGAATTTCCATGTCGGAACTGCATTCCTATGATCCGCTGGCGGGACTTAACTCAGATAACCACACTGCACCTGCATTATATGAACTCAAACGAATTGTCCAGGTCATTTATGAAAAGGATTACCGTTTTGCCCAGCCGCCTAAGATGCCAACCCTGACCGCAACCGCCGGCGATGGTGAAGTGATCCTGACCTGGGATGATATTGCGGACACCAAAACCAGGGATCCATTTGTAGGGAATATAAATGACTTTGAAGGCTATAAGGTATATCGCTCAACGGATAAATACCTGTCCGATCCTGAGATCATCACCGATGGATATGGCACGCCCACGTTCAAAAAATCAATATACCAGTGTGACCTGGTTGATGGAAGGATGGGTTTCACCGATTTTGGGCTGGTGAATGGCGTCGGTTACAACCTAGGATATGATACCGGGATTACCCATATCTTTGTGGACAATACGGTTCAGAATGGCCGGACCTATTACTATGCTGTCGTTGCTTACGATTACGGTGCCCCGCACATTGGTCCCGGCATTGCTCCATCGGAGAACAATACGGTCATTGAACTGAATGAAGCGGAGGAAGTGCGATCCATCGGGAAAAATGTGGCCATTGTAATTCCTCACCAGCGTGCGGCAGGATATGTCCATCCCAAAGTGGAAACAGAGGACAATGACCATTTAGGAAGTGGAACTGTTACACCTTTGATTCGCGCCCAGGGAAGTTTGAAAACAGGCCATGATTATTATCTGACATTTGGTGTAGATACCATTGCCACCGTAAGCAGTTATGATCATGGTTTCGAATACGTGACCAATGGGATTTTCATTTATGATGAGACCGATAGCACAATTCTTGTTTACCAGGAAGATACATCGAAATATGTTGGCAACAATCTGATCTACAGGGATACACTTGAGTATTGGACCCTGAATCCGAGCGGTACGATTTTCACAGATATTTTTGATGGAATGCAGGTAGAGATAGATCCCGGTGTTGAGACCCCATCTTACAATTATGCGAACTCTAATTGGATCAATGGTAGCGGAATCATGCGGATCACACCTTCAATGGCGGAAGGGGTCAAGATGCCTTGGAAGTATAATATTGTTTTTACGGATGATGATTCAGCATATGTTGGTGTAGCCAGGTCTGGAACAGTAAGAGATGAAAATGGTTCATCTATAGGCGCTGATAAAATAACTGAACCTGCAATAAACTTCTATGTGCAGAATACGTCCTTTATAGATACTTCTACGGGCCAGTATGAGCTCATGGATGTTGTGGTCCATGATGTGAATAGTAATGATACTTTAGATCTTTTTGAAGATAGAATATTTGTTGGTGCTCCGACCGGCACTCGATGGAGAGCTACTGCGTTTATCATTGATTTTCAGCTAGCGACTGAATCATCATATCCTGCATCTGGTAGTGTCTACCAGGTAGACTGGAAACGACCATTTCATGAATCAGATACCATAAGGTTTTCGGTAACCGCAGATGATAATCTGGATAGATCTGCCATTGCATCAGATATGGACAG
Organism: Fidelibacterota bacterium; assembly: GCA_012964275.1. GTDB lineage: Bacteria > Fidelibacterota > Marinisomatia > Marinisomatales > UBA1611 > UBA1611. The sequence goes on from DTUG01000169.1 coordinate 5,784, forward strand.
TATTAAGGTAGTGCCCAATCCATATGTCATGACTAATATGATGGAATCGGCAGTCGCAAACCCCTTTTTAAATCAGCGCAGGCGGTTAATGTTCACGCATGTTCCGGCTGATTGCGTCATCAAGATTTTTACAGTAAGTGGTGTTCTCGTCGATGAAATCCTGGTCAGCAATGAACCGGAAAATGGAATTATTCATTGGGACATGCTGACCAAGGAAAACCTGGAAATTGCTGCCGGTATGTATATCTATCATATTGAGGCCCAGGAAACAGGGGATCAAAAACTGGGCAAGTTTGCAGTGATCAAATGAGCAGAATCATTAAATCAAATATTTTTGCGATTGTCATATGCTGTATGACCTGGTTATGCGGACAAACGATAAATAGATACGGAACCACTGCTGCTAATTTTTTAGAGATTGGTGTGGGTAGTGGTCCCAGTGCAATGGGGGAAGCCTATGTAGCTGTGGCAAATGATGTTTCATCCATTTACTGGAACCCGGCAGGACTGGCCAGTTTATCGAAGCCCTCCGCGCTTTTTATGGTGCAGCCCTGGCTTGTTGATATAGACATGCTTTTTGCTGGCGCTGCCATTGTGGTGCCGAGGGTGGGCGTATTTGGTATTGGAATTACCCAGTTAGATTATGGTGAGATGGATGTGACCACTCTGGAGTATCAAGATGGTACAGGAGAAAAGTTCAGAGCGACAGACATGGCCGCATCCTTCACATTTTCAAGAAAGATCGTACCCTGGTTCTCATTTGGTTCAACTTTGAAGTATGTTAAGTCCAATATCTGGCATAGCTCCGCAAGTGCCTTTGCGGTAGATCTTGGTGTCCTTGTTAATACTAAGTTTTTCTCATTTTCAGGCGAGGATAAGAATGGTATGAATATTGGGATGAGCATATCAAACTTTGGTACCCGCATGAAGTATGATGGAATTGACAATTATCAGCCCATTGATATTTCTGAGTTCGAGGAAGGTAATTACGGCGATGTTGCCGGTCAGTTCAGAACATCTGAATGGGAATTGCCTCTTCTTTTCCGGATCGGAGTTTCAATAAAACCCATAGCCACAAGTTTTATGAACCTGACGCTTGCTGCAGATGCGCTGCACCCGAATAATAACGCTGAGTCTGTAAATGTTGGTGCCGCTTTAGACAATAAAATTCCCGGATTTGGTGAAATAAGTATCAGAGGAGGGATGAAAGGCGGCATGAATAACTTATTTACAGAAAATACTGATTTTGGCGTTACAGCTGGTGCGGGAGTCAAATTTTATTATCTTGGTAACAGAGTAATCACCATAGATTACGCATACAAGACCATGGGAGTCCTGGGGAATGTCCAAACTTATACTGTTGGTTTTTCAATTTGATCATGGGCCATGGATCGGCTATTCCGTTTAGGTTTTCTTTTCAACTTTTGTTTTATTGGCTGTTCAGTCCAGCCCGAAGTTCCTGAAGAACGTATCCTGGCCAAAGTTGGATCCTGTATCATTACCAGACAGGAATTCATTCGCCGGGCTGAGTATGCGCTACGTCCCGCTTACTGCAGGCAGGCAAACTATATCCATAAAAAAATTGTCCTGAATTCATTGATCGCTGAAAAGTTAACTGCTATGGAATTTGATAAGAAATCAGATGCAGGAATGGGTGGTGATCACTTAGAGACCCTTCTCAAAGGCCGTAGGGAACAGGCCATGCGTCAAATCTATTTTGCAGAAGAATTTCATTCAAAGGCCAATGTTTCAGATAGTGAGATTAAGCCAGCGTACAAACTGGCAGGACGAAAGGTTAATGTAGAATTTTTAAATCTTCCCGACCTGGAAATAGCAAGTAGAATTAAAGATCTGGTGTCGAAAGATGTTACTCTGGACTCGATCCATAATAATTTATGGGGTGGGCCCGCACCATCCCGTGAGATTAGATGGTTTGATCGTGAGCAGGATGAGGTTTACCAGGCATTATTTACAAATGATATTAAGAAAGGCCAATTGTTGGGACCTTTCAAGACAGAAGACAATACCTATATTATGATGATGGTCAAAGGTTGGACAGATCAGGTGGCAATTACAGAATCAGAACAGAACCAACGCTGGGATGATGTAAAAGAACGGATCACTGATCAAAAAGCCAAAAAATCCTATATTCAATGGGTGGAAGACCTGATGAGCGGCAAGGAAATGAATTTAAACCCTGATGTCTTTAATGTTTATGCGGATCGGGCAGCAGATTTTTTCTTTAAAATGGATTCTGCCAAACAAAATGCCCTGAACCAGGCAATCTGGAATGAGCCGGAGATTCTTGATCAACCAACTTTTATAACAGATAGGGATGATGAGTTAAATCCAAATTCGATCCTATTGGAATACGATGGGGAGGCCTGGACCATAAATGATTTTAATGAAGAACTAAGATCGCATCCTTTTGTTTTTCGCAAAAGAAAAATGAACCGTAGCGAATTTTCAGCCCAGCTCCGGCTGGCCATCGCTGATATCTTCCGTGATATTGAAATAACGAGGCAGTGCTACAGAGCAGGTTATAATAGACATTGGAGTGTGAACACTTACGTGGATATGTGGCGCCAAGCATCATCCAGCCGAAGATATGGGGTACACGTGAGATCAAAATACAAAGAGATCAATAATCAGGAGCAATGGCTGGAATTCATGAACCCTATCATTGATTCGCTCCAGGCAGTTTATTCCCAGCAGATCAAAATTAACATGGAAGCCTTTGAATCTATTAAACTGACGGCGACCGACATGATCGTCACCCAGCGTGGCGTGCCATACCCTACCGTGGTTCCGTCTTTCCCCATTATTACAACGGATAATCGCCTAGATTATGGTTCAACCATAGAATGAAAAATGAGGCATATGTTCATTCTTTTTTTTCTGATACAAGCTGCTGTTTTCGGACAACTCTATCGGGGTGCAGAATTAAGGACACTTGAGCCCGTTCTGTACGGGAAATTTGAAGCGCGTTATAAACCGGCCCAGGGGGAAGGACTGGTTTCTTCTTTTTTTGTATACAATGATGATTATCCGAATACACCGTGGGTAGAGATCGATATTGAAATTCTGGGGCGGTTCCAACAGGTAGTGGATATGAATACCATGACACCCGGTTCTCATTTAAGAACGCACTATGTACCTTTTTATACCCATCTGGACTTTTTTAAGTATGGTTTTGAGTGGACACCTGACTATGTGGCCTGGTTTATCAATGGTGAAGAAGTTTACAGGCAAACAGCTGACCATGTAGCAGATTTAAACCACTCTGCAAAAATTATGATGAATATCTGGAACCCGATTCATGAGGACTGGGTTGGAATTTGGGATGAGCGTGTACTGCCGCGGTTTGCATACTATG
>DTUG01000170.1 GCA_012964275.1 Fidelibacterota bacterium
CACTGCGATGGCCAGCCAGATCCGTATCTTTTATAATAGCTGTGTATGCACGTCCAGTTTGTGGGTCCACCCAGTTTTCGTTTAGGCGGTCCAAAAGATTGTAAATGGTTAGATCAATTTTTCCATGATAACGCCCTATTAATTTGAAATTATAATACATTGTGGCGTCTAAGCTTTTAGTAGATGGTTTGTAGGCATTGTTAGGATAAAGGTTAATCCTTGAAAGCACACTTTCACTTTGAGGAGAAAAAGTATATGGGGAGCCGGAGTTATAATAGGCAGTAAGAGTAGTGCCAAAGTTTTTTCCAAAAAACATTACTGTACCATTCAGCGTATGCCGTTGGTCCCAGCTCATAGGAATGAAACGGTTTACCGGATCCATATTTGCTCCGTCTCGCGTGAATGTTTGCGTAGGACTGTCCGCATTCCCTCTGGTATACTGCAGTGTGTAATTTAACATACCCTTTAAAGCACCAAGGCCCATATCCAGTTTTACTTCCAAACCCCGAGCATTACCATAATCTTTATTACTGTATAGCCCGTACTCTATCTGGTTATAGGTAGAAAATACCTGGGCACTCAATAAATTGTAAATATCCCTATAGAAAAGAGCAACATCTAAACTTAAACCGCGGGTGAGTTCCTGCCAGAGCCCGATTTCATAGGTGATTGTTTTTTCAGGTTCCAGACGAACATTCCCCATGGTGGTTCCGTGATCATTTGGCGGAATCAAAAAACTATGATTCTGGTACATAGCGTAAAGAGGGGGCATCTGGAAAAAATGACCATAGCTGAAATGAAGAACAGCTTCGTTCCCCAGTTGGTAGGCAAAGCCTATCCTGGGGCTGATCTGATCTATAATTTCTGCATCGGGATAGGTGGACATGAGTGAATCTATCAGAACACCTGAAGTATCTTTATAGGCCAATTGATTTGATGGGTTCCGGCGATTTGAAGGATAAACGCTGGCGGGATCAAAATAATCATATCTTATTCCAATATTGACTACCATTTCATCAAATTCCATTTTATCCTGGATATAAGCAGCGGCCTCCTGTGGCGCTACTTTGTATATATCGGCGTAGACGGTGGTATCCCCAAATATTTCAGGCTTGTAAATATCCGCCAGACTTGCTTCGCCATCATATTTATTTCGTATGGCATGCCACTGCTGATCCACATCATGAGAAATTCCCAGTAAACCCAGCTTGATATTGTGGTTGTAATTGGCTTGCCAATTCAGGTCAAACTTGACTGTTTTATCAATCATAGAAAGTATGCTGTGATTCTTTTGCTGTCCACCTGTGAAAAAACCTGAGCCATAATTTTCAAGGTACTTATCATGAACATATGAATAAACGGTGTCACCAACTTCATCAATACTGTAATCGAGAGGATCTTTAAAGAGATAATTCCCCGTATAATTATCCAAATAGGACACTTTTAATTCGAAGAATAGCTTAGGGTTAATCATATAATTCAGTTGGTAAGATGAATAGCTTGTTTCTTTATAGGAACCGGCTCGGCCATCGGGATTATATTTAAATCCATGGTCGTATCCAAACCAGCTATCATCACTTTTAGAGTATAAATAGGAAAATCTAAGCCCATCAAACAGTTTGAAACTCAGTTTAAGGAGACCTGAAAAATTTTCACTCGTGTTCATGGGCACATAAGAACTATCACCAGACTTTGAAGAAGTCCATTCTGATGAATCATCAGAGTAAAAATAGCTACTATCAGTAACGGTGAAGATGCGATGGCCATTTAGGTGTCCCTTATTATCCTGGACACGTACATTGGTAAAAAATGTGATTTTATCTCCTAACAAAGGTCCACCCAAACTGAATTTTAGATCCTGACTTCTATTTAGATCTGGAGATAATCCAATAAAAATATCTGTATTACGTGTTTGAAAAAATGATTGTTCAGCAGATGCAAATCCTTCG
>DTUG01000171.1 GCA_012964275.1 Fidelibacterota bacterium
GAAGTGCTTATCGAGGAAGCATTCCCCAATTTGGTCTTCACGCGCCCACTTGACATCCAGTACTCACCGGATGGGTCCGATCGGCTCTTTGTGGTAGAACAGGAAGGTTATATCCACGTTTTTGAGAATGATCCATTTGTTGAGAATAAAACCATGTTCCTTGATATTCGGGATAGGATAGTGTTCGAGGGTGAGAGGGGGCTTCTCGGCCTGGCATTCCACCCTGACTATGAAAATAACGGCTATTTTTTTGTTAACTATACAGCACCCAATCCACTAAGAACAGTAGTCTCCCGGTTTCAAGTAACAGATGATCCAGATGTTGGTGATGAATTATCAGAATACATCATTATTGAAATTAATCAGCCTTTTTCAAATCATAACGGTGGCCAGATTGTCTTTGGCCCCGATGGATATCTTTTTATTGGAATGGGTGATGGCGGTTGGGGAGGGGATCCCTATAACCATGCGCAAGACCTGACGACACTGCTTGGTGCTATGCTTCGAATTGACGTTGATACCGTGGCAGTATCATCTAACTATGGTATTCCTGAGGATAATCCCTTTACGGCTGACACACTGGATTATAGAGATGAGATTTATGCCTATGGATTTCGGAACCCATGGCGGTTTAGTTTTGATTCGGCCAGCAATACCTGCTGGATCGCTGATGTGGGGCAGGATATCTATGAAGAAATTGATATTCTGGAATATGGCGGAAACTACGGGTGGAACATCATGGAAGGATTTAACTGCTACAATCCAGCCACGAATTGTGATACTACCGGACTGATCTTACCTGTTTATACCTATGATCATAGTATTGGCGAATCTATCACTGGCGGATTTGTATATCGCGGTACCCTGGTCCCGGATATTTATGGGAAATATATTTTTGCTGACTTTGAATACGGCGATGTGTGGTCTTTAGAATATGATGGGGAAAATTCCCCTGAAGTAATTCCCCTTGGTGACCTGGGCCCCTATTCTGTCGCTTCATTCGGTGTGGACCAGCAGGATGAACTGTACATCTGTTCATTTGATGGAAAGATATACAAATTTGCACAGACATATTCCGCAATCAACCATGGCGCTTTAACACTAAACAAATTTTTGCTACACCAAAACTATCCGAACCCTTTCAACCCAGTTACAGCACTCCACTATGATCTTCCTGAAGATGCAATGGTAAACATCAGCATCTACGATATGGCGGGACGGGTCGTTAAAACTCTTGTAAACGGTCAGCAGACCGCTGGTTACAGGTCTATCCATTGGAATGCCGCTAATGATCTTAGTCAGCCTGTGTCAGCGGGTGTGTATTTATACACTATAAAAGCAGGAGATTTCAGACAGACCAGGAAGATGGTACTGTTGAAATAGGATCTAGCCCCGCCCAGCGGAGTTATTGTTTCTAAAGCTTATACAGGCTTGCGGGGAGTGGGTAGATTCCTTCACTTGAAATTGATAAAAAATGATTGAATACATAATTCCGGTTGCCGTTGTTGCAATTCTTTTCTACGGAATCTATTATGCGGTAACAATGAAAAATAAATCAGGTGGAGGAGGGATCATAACCGGCAATGTGTTATTAGAGCAGTTCGATAGTGAGGACAAGAAGCGAGCGAAAGCAGAAATAAGATATCACAAAGAGATCAAAAAACAGGAAGGAGAGCTTGGGGAAGTGTTACCCCCTGATCCAGACCCTTAGATTTTTATATTGAGGGCTCCAGCGGGTAGGATACACTACCCGGACCAGCCGCAAGAATCTTAAATACAATTGGAGATACATGATCAAGGCTCAACAGTTATTTCAGCTCTATTTTGGAGAGAAATATACCAATAAACAAATTAGCGATCGGTTTCACGAATGGCGAAAATCATCAGATAAGGATGATGAAACCCGTTTCAGGATCATGATTGATGGTGCCCGTTCACAAAAGTCGGATTTTTCAAAACAGTGGAAATGGATCGTGATTCAGGCGTTGTTGTGGTTATGGATATCCTATAAATATGAATTACTGCCTGTTGTCCATGTAATGGCATTTCTCAGTATTTTTACCCAGTTCTCATTAAATGCTGCTGCTATTGTCACCGATAAAAAACAACTTTTTTCCGCTTTTATAAGCAAACAGATATCAGACCTGCGCTCCGTATCAACCCTGCTGTGGGATGTGCTGGAAGAGATGGTGGAAGATCCTGATGAAATAATGAAAGTACCAGAAAAAAATGTTACACCTGATGTGGAATGGCCAGACATAATGATAGAGTTAGTGGGAAATAAATATGATGATAGTTTACCCTTCATCCGGACGGTGATCGGGCATGATGCCAGTTCTCTCATCCATCCAGCTGAGTTTGGACTAACTCATAAGAACGATCGAAAGAAAGCAACATCAGCATTTACTATGCTTAAATTATTTGCGGAGCATAACCCTTTTCGTTTTAAAGGTCACGGGTCACAGAAAAATTCTGTAGAGAAACGGATTCTAAGGCTCCGGGATATTTTCTCAGCATATTTTGGGGAAAGGGGGCCTGGCCCCATATCCCGGTATCAGGAATCAATTGGCTGGGAGTGCTATATCAATGTTGAAGATAGGACAGACACCTGGAAGAAAATTGAGCACGATCGTTACAATGATGTGACCAGCATGCTGGATGAATGGACCTTCATTGATGAACAGGTTGAAGCCCCTGAACCGGGGGATGATACTTATAGCCAAAAAGGATGGGACTGGTAGATGAAATGGCTTTTTCTTATCCTCTTTCTAACCCTGTTGGGCTATGGTATTTATGATGAGATCAGGGATGCTGGATCCGATGATGATTAACCGTATTACACCGCGATGAGAGCACACCATCTTGGTCATGTTGTATTTTATGTCCGAGATCTTGACAGGTCTTTATCCTTCTATAGGGATTTATTGAATTTTGAAGAAGTCGGAAGAATGGGGAGTTTTGCTTCGGCGCTCACTTCGGGCAGAACGCATCATGAAATATTACTGATAGAAGTAGGTGATGCCCCGGGCCCAATGCAGGGTACGAGAATAGGACTTTACCATATTGGGATTAAAGTTGGCGATACTCTTGATGAACTACGCTCCGTACGCAATGAATTGAAAGAACATGGAATTCAAATAGATGGTGCAAGCGACCACACGGTTACCCAAAGCCTTTATATTCGAGATCCGGATGGAAATGAGGTTGAACTGTATGTAGATGGAGATCCGAAAATTTGGAAGGATGATCCCAGCGCAATAGTGAGTCCCATAAAACCACTAAAACTCTAATTTTTTCAGTAAATAATTTTCCAGGACGTTTAACAATATTTATCTCAAATACCAGAAATTAACAAAGGACGAGATCAACGATCTTTCTCTCCGCCATTATGGTGGGCCGGTCGAAGTGATTGCTTCACTAAACAGTGCCGATCGGGCCTGTGCTGCTCTGCATAAAGAGAGTGTCCTTGGTTTTGACACCGAGACCCGGCCAACCTTCCGCAAAGGAGAAATTAATTTACCGTCAATTCTCCAGCTGGCGGGACATGATGCTGTTTATATTTTTCAGTTAAATAAGGTTGGGCTCTGCGAAAGTATATTGCATATCCTGTCGAACGCCGATATCATAAAATGCGGGGTTGCCCTTGATCGAGACCTGATAGAATTAATGCAGTTATCCCCGTTTGACCCTGAAGCATTCATAGACCTGGGCACTGTAGCCCGCTTGATGGATATTCCGCACCATGGACTCAGAGGGTTGACGGCACTCTTATTGGGTTTCAGGATATCGAAACAGGCGCGGACGTCGAATTGGAGCGCAGGGAAACTATCAATCAAGCAGATAAACTATGCTGCCACCGATGCCTGGGTTGGGCGCGAGTTATATTTCAAATTCAAAAAAGAAAAGTTTCTATAATCAATTTGAACATAATTGCTGTTTTTCTTTTGGATGTAAATTTGATAAGACCTTTAATACTGTCAGACCAAACTATAAATAATTGAATAACTGTAATGCGTGATTTTAGCCGGCTTAAAAAAATCTTTTTATTGCTAATTCTGGTTTCTGTTAATGGGTGTGCGGCATTAATAAGGACGGTAGTACCACTGAGTGATGTCACTGCACCCACTGGGACATATCCCGTCGGAACCAAAATATTTCATTTAGTTGATTCTTCCCGTTCAGAATGGTTTCAGGATGGTTATGACGGTCATCGCGAACTCATGGTCCGTGTCTGGTATCCCGCAAATAAAAGTTCCCTTAACCATCATGCTCCCTATGTTAAAGACTATGCATTAGTTAGAGATGTCATCGTCAAAAATTTCGAGATGCCTAGTTATTTGATGGACAACCTTGAAACGATTGCATGTAATTCATGGCTTGATGCAGAACCTGCAGCCAATGGGAATACATTTCCGGTAATTATTTTTTCACACGGACATCGTGGTATGAAGATCCAGAATACGACCCAGGTTGAAGAATTAGCGAGCCACGGCTATGTTGTTTTTGCTTGTGATCATACCTATGATTCCGCAGTGACCGTTCTGCCTGAAGACAGGGTTGTATTTTCAAGATCAGCACTTCCAGAAGGGATAACGGTAGAAGATGGCCGGGCTATACGAGAAAAGCAATTGGGAATCAGGTCCAGCGATATATCATTTATTATTGATCAATGTTCCTCGAATTTTTCTAGTGACCCTGTTTTGTCACAAATAATTGATTCTAATAATATTGGAATCTTTGGACATTCTTTTGGGGGTAGCACATCCCTTTTCACCGCTTACCATGATGACCGGATTGATGCTGTTTTTGGCCTGGATGCCTGGTTCATGCCGCTTCCGAGCCGAGTGATCAATCAAGACCTGAAAAAGCCGTTCGTGCATTTGGGTCAGGTGAATTGGGGAAAGAGTAATAATTATCTGATATTAGATACATTGGCTTCGAATAACAGTGATCTAACAGTTCATTTTAGCGTTGATGGATCAACACATTTTGATTTTACAGATTTTTCCCAGTTTACTCATCTGACCAAGTGGTATGGTTCTGGTGAAATACCGCCAGGAAGAATCAGAATGATCATGAATCGTTTATTACTGGATTTCTTTAATTATACTTTGAAGAACGGAAAAATTTTTGATCCTTTATTATATAAGCAATACTTTCAGGAATTGGAAACCCGGGTATATTAGTCTGTCCAGATTTTATCCATCCAACCATGGAGTTAGTTTATTTGTTGATATAATTGTATTTGGTTAACAATTTATGGTCAAGCTTTGGGTATAGAACGATAATTTGGAATTTCAATTTTACTTATGAATAATTTAAATAAACAATGAACCGTTTTTGTATTTATCTGAAATGAAACAGTAATTTCCATTTGTGCAAAAGTTCATTCTACTTCTGATTGTTTTATTTTACAGTTCCTGTTCTTTTTTTGGTGGTCCCGACTATGATTCCGCGGCAGACTCTACTGGTCTGAGCTTTGATGGTATTGATGATTACATCCAGATCGATGCTAATGTGCTTCCTGATTCGGGCGATTTTTCCATTGCGGTGTGGGGAAAAGCAGATTCCAAGCAAACGGGGAACAGGATAGTTTTATCCCAGAATGATACTACTGGAAGCCCCTTCTATTTTGGTTCTGCAAAAGAATCGGGAACAGCAGGTTTTATTAGAATGGGAGATGATTGGGAAAAGGTACATGATCACAGTTTCCCTGTTGATGACAACTGGCATTATTATACGATTGTGAATGACGGTACCATTGGGGATTCAGCAGAAATTATTGATACATCAGCCTTCTATCTGGATGGAAAAATGATCCAGTCCGTAATGGGTCAAGGAAAGAACTATCCCACAGCAGAACCATTTTATATTGGTACACAGTGGGACGGCTCTGGCGAATATTTCTCGGGAATGATGGATGGAATAGCTGTATGGGATGTGAAACTAAGTCCGGAAGAAATATCCATTCTCTATAATGATGGTGATGGATTGGATCCAACCGCCGACACTCTGGATTATCAGTCATCATCACATTTGATCGGATTTTGGCCTTTTAATGAGGGCTTGGATTCTACCGTGGCGGATTATAGTGGGAATGATTATGATGGTGCAATTTATGGAGCAACCTGGACACGAATTGAGAGCAAGCTTGGAGATACTGCTGATACATTAGATCAGGATGTGGCTGATAAAGAAGAAATACCAGAGCAAGACGAACCAAAGCAAGTTCTTTGGGGTAAGATATTTAACCAGAAAGAAAAGCCTTTATCAAAAGCCAGGGTAACTCTTTATGGGTATCGCGAAGGCGATCAGGATGAATATTATTTTGAGACAACTGTAAGGACAACTCGTGCAGGCGATTATGAACTTCATGATTATCGACCCTGGGATACCTTAGCTGTTTCACTGGCTGGTTACAAGCCCATGGTGATGACCATAGCTGAACTGGACGTAACCGATCTACCCCTTGATTTTTATTTGAACAAAGCCAAACCCAGACGCAATAAAATTAAATCTGATGAAGAAACCGCTGCTATGGCCAGATTGGCATTAAAAAATTATGAAATGATCCAGGGTCTTATTAGCAATGCCAGGCCCAGGGAAGTTATCACTATTCCTACAGGCATTCATATTGTATCTAAACCTATCGTTGTGGAAAATGATACGAACATTACCATTCAGGGTGAAATAGCTACCGGCATTGTTTTGAACGACCTGAACAAGCCTGTTCTTATCATCAATAAATCAGAAAATATTGTCTTTCATGATCTGCGGCTTGGGCATTCGGAAGCACCCCGCGGGATCTGTGATGCTGAAGTGGTAGTCGTAGATGATTCAAGGAGAATCTATATCAACAGCTGTGAGATCTCTGGTTCCGGAACGATCGGTGTGAAAGTAACTGATAGCGATGGGATCGCAGTAGTCAGTAGTTTTGTTCACGATAATTCCTGGTTTGCGTTTTCTTTCAGGAATTGTAAGAACGTCAGGATTGAAAACTCGCGGATTATCGAAAATAAAGACTTGATTTTCAAGCGGTCTTCCGATGTAGCTATGTTCAGCAACACGATACAGAAATAAGAGATTGATAAAAGCAGTGTTTAAAAACAGGGAAAAAACACTGTTTTTCATTCTACCGCTGCTGGGCATTCTGCTATTTATTATGCTGGTTTTTTTGAGTGCTTTAACCTACCAAGGCGGTAATAAATTGGACCCTGATGCATCTGGATATTCATTTTCCAAAAATTACCTGAGTGATCTGGGCAGAGCAAAAACCCATAGTGGCCTAGACAACACTATTTCTTTTTATTGTTTCAATGCCTCCCTGATTATCATCAGCCCCATCTTTATAGTTTATTTTCTGTATCTGCCTGTCTTATATAATGATAATCGAAAAACCTTGACTATGGCGCAAATTGGAAGTTTATTTGGAGTGTTTGGAAGTATTTGTTTTGCAGGAGTTGGTTTTACTCCTGCAGACTTATATTTTTCGCATCATGTGTTTTTTGCGAATTGGCTGTATCGCTGTTATTGTATCACGGTAATCTTTTACGCTGTGGCTTTCATCTTCATACCTGGGGAAAACCGGCTATTTGCAACAGCATTTATTATTACTGGTATGATAGTCGCTGCCCATATTCTTTTATCAGATATTGGATTAGCTGATTACTTTACTGAGTCGTATACGATAAATGTTCTGTCGCAGAAAGCATCCACTATCGCTCTGGTATTTGCTGTGCCGATGATGGTGATTTATAATAGGTGGCAATTAAAGGCTAGCCCTGTAAGCTTAAGTCTGTTAGCCTTAAAAAATTGATAATTCGCGTCGCTGATTTTCCCCAAATCCTTTAATTTTGTTTAAATAAGTGTAAATCATGGAGGATAAAATGAGACAATACACAATTGGGTTTACCATTGGCTTACTGCTAGCTCTAACCGTGGTCCTGTCCTTGGGATCAACAGATATTGCACTCAGTCCCGGTCAATATCAGGTTGACACTGTTCTGCTTGCTCAGGAGGATTATGTAGGCAATAAAAGCTATGAAGTGCTCGTAACAGTTTTTGATACCCGGACGGGAGAGATAAAACAAAAGAGAAGAGAGCATCATGTAAACTATATTGTTTCAAAGTATGCCAACCAGAAAAAATCTTCTGCATTTGATTATAAATAACATCATCAATAACAAGGGAGTAAAAAATGAAACACTATGCCATTGGCCTGATCACAGGCATATTTTTAACCTTGAGCGCAGTGACATTTTTAGGTGCAACCAAAAGCGCTCAAAATGATGGTCGATATCAGTTTATTGGCGGTTCCACCGTTGATATGAAGATCTTTGATACCCGCACCGGGAAGTTCTACATGCGTGGTCGGGACTTTGTCACCGAGTATGACATTATTAATTCTTATTATCGGGTGCATACATATAAATTGTACGGGGATTGACATCTGTTGGGTACCCGCCATGGAATAAAAAGCCTGCACCAGGATGTGCTGGCTGCTGCAGAACGCATCAGAGATCATGTACGTTGCACTCCTTTTGAAAACTCGCCATCGATTTCTGAATTAGCTGGGGCTGATGTCTGGCTGAAGCTGGAAAACCAGCAATACACTGGGTCCTTTAAAATTCGAGGAGCCATGAACAAATTGCTTTTCCTGAATGCAAATGAACTGGAACGGGGTGTTGTAGCGGCATCGACCGGTAACCATGGCGCAGCCGTGGCTTTCGGTTGCCAGCAGTTACAGATACCAGGTTTAATCTATGTTCCGGAAAATACATCGGATGCAAAGTTGGAAAATATGCACAATTATCTGGCAGATATCCGGTTCCATGGCCAGGATTGCATCGAAGCCGAAGCCAAGGCTCGCGCGGTGGCAAAAGAAAAAGACATGGTTTATCTCTCACCATATAACGACCCAGCGGTGGTAGCAGGTCAGGGTACCGCGGGTGTGGAAATGGCAACACAATGTGATGGGTTGGACGCATTGATTGTCTCAGTGGGCGGTGGTGAGTTGATTGGTGGAATCGCCGGCTATCTGAAATCGGTATGGCCGGATCTCTATGT
>DTUG01000172.1 GCA_012964275.1 Fidelibacterota bacterium
GATCAGAGCCGTCAATGGTAAACCTTATTGGTTCTCCTGGTTTTTCAGAACTGAGCTTAACTTGAAATTCTGATCCTGTACTTTTCTGGTTTGCATGAATGGATACGACAAAAGCTCCCGGTGCATAAGTCCAGCCTAGACTATCAAACCGATCCTGGAGATGGATAAGACGTCCATAAAAATCTTCATATGAATTTTTTCCGGGCCCGGACCAGAGCACTTCAGATAATGCAGTCATTCTGGGTAAAACACGATATTGCGCCAAGTCAGGCGTTTGCACGTATTCTGTCCAGAGGTTGCCTTGACCACCCAGTACAAATTTTGATTCTGATTGTGTTAATTCTTCCGGTACCGGATTAAAAGAGTAAACTTTCTTTAGGGTTGTATAGCCACCGATCGCTTCAGGTGAAGTCTCGGAATTGGCCTGATAATAGTCGAAATAACAATGGCTTACGGGGCACATGATTACATCATGCCCAGCTTTTGCCGATTCAATCCCGCCTTTCATTCCGCGCCAACTCATGACAGTTGCAGATGGCGCTAGGCCGCCTTCCAGAATTTCATCCCACCCCACCAGTTTTTTATTTTTTGATAAAATAAATTTTTCAATACGTTTTATAAAATAACTTTGAAGTTCGTGCTCATTTTTTAGTCCTTCATCTTCAATTCGCTTTTGGCATTTAGGACATTGTTTCCAATTTGTTTTATGAGCTTCATCACCGCCAATATGTACATAGGGCCCCGGAAAAAGCTCAACGATTTCTCCCAAGACATTTTCTAAAAAGACAAATACATCTTCATTCCCGGCGCAAAAGATATCTTCATTTGGCCAATAGGATCCGGGATTAACAGGCAGCGTATCTCCCTTACATGAAAGATTCGGGAAAGCTGCGAAGACTTCAGATGTATGTCCCGGCATTTCAATTTCTGGAATCACTACAATGTTACGGTCAGAAGCATACTGGATGACGTCTCGAATTTCATCTTGGGTATAATACCCTCCATAAGTTGCTTTTTCTCCCGGTTGAATGGGGGATTGTTCTTTCCAGGGTTCTTCTGTGCGATCCACACGCCAGGCAGATTTTTCAGATAGCTCCGGATACTTTTTGATCTCGATCCGCCACCCATTGTCATCCGTGAGATGCCAGTGAAACACATTCATTTTATGGAGGGCGATCATATCGATATAGGTTTTGACAAAATCTACGTCAAAGAAGTGGCGCGATACATCCAGGTGCATTCCGCGGTATCCAAAAGTGGGCGCATCCACAACTTTACAATTTTGAATCAGTGTGTTTTCCGATCTTGCACCTTTTTCCAATCCCGGTGGACATAATTGACGAAAAGTTTGGAAACCATAAAAAAGACCGGAAAATGAACTGGCTTTTAATTCAATCCCATGGTGGTCGCCCACAGCAAGATTGTATCCTTCGGGAGGAATTTTAGCATTAGTGTCCAAGGAAATGATAATATGATCCAGTGTGCCTGATAAAGAAGCTGGTACGAATTCTGATATGGATAATGAGACAGCGGGATTCAAATATTCCTGGAATAACGCTGCTATATGGTGCTCCTTTTCAGATCCATTTTTCAGAATAATGCCCTTTATGGACTTTAGATCAAATGTGCCATTCAAAATTTGTTTAGATACAGGTTCTGGGATAATGGAAATGTCATTCATAAGCATTGATTGAGTTTGACTTGGTGGTTGACAACTGAAAATTGCCAGGAAAAAAAGAGGAAATATATTTTTCATTATGAACTTTGTAAGGGAAATCATTTCATAAATATTAATTTTTTGGATTGAACAATCCCATTTGATTCTATAGAATAAAAATAAATTCCCGAAGGGATAGGGGCTCCGGATGCAGATATTGCAGTCCAATGAAATTCATGAATTCCGGGCTGCAAGTTTTGCTGA
>DTUG01000173.1:0-2158 GCA_012964275.1 Fidelibacterota bacterium
ACGTCACGAGCTTGGGAAGCTCGGGTAATAACCATTATACGACGCCCGCAAGAATTATAGCTCAAAGTTGCCTTAATTTAAAAAAGCGCAGGGAAGTTTGGGCATACTTAATAAACAAAAAACCCCGCTACTGGACGGGGCTTGATGTTTTGAAAAGGATAGAACTATATATTGTTAGACATAAACAGACTTATATAGAAAAACCGGGTCTTTATATATGAATGCTATTCCTTGAAATCTTAACCAACCGAGGCGGGTGTATATATTAATTAAATCACCGGCTCGATCATACTCTTGAGGCAAGGGATACTGCTTATAACTGGTGTCAATAACAGCTGGCGCTTCTATGGTGATCTCTTGATACTGTGGAAGGGGTCTACTAGAAGAGTGTTTGATTAGGGATGAAATCAGAGCGACAGTGATGATGGCTATTGCTATGTAGTACTCATGTTTTGTCATATTCCCCATACGAATGATGGGTGATAAGAGTTCCCTCTATAAAAAACAAATCTCCACGAATGAGGTGGAGATTTCAGGGTTGGGGTGATGGAGTGTTAGTATTCTATGACCCCTCTTACTGAACCATCTATGTTGTAGAAAGTCCATTTACCTACTTGTTTATCATCCTTGAAAGTTATTTCTTCCATCTTCTGTCCATTTTTATAGTATTGTTCATATTTGACTTTCTCTAATCCATTTCGTGTTTTATTATAATAGGTAATACTTTTGATATTTCCATTTTCATATGCTGTTGTATGGATGATTTGTTGACAAAACCCAACTGAAAGAAATAGTAGTGATATAATTAAATAGTTTCTCATCTCAGACACAATTTACAATATATTATTCTATAAAAAACAAACCCCCGCTACTGGGCGGGGGTTGAGGTTGTGAAAGGGGTATAATTATTTCAACATTACCATCTTCTTAGTCTGCCTGAAATCTCCAGCCTGTACCATATAATATTCTCCATAACCCTATAGTTACAACAGGAATTACAAATACGATTAGATATCCCCATGTCAGGGTACCGTATCCTTTGGCAATTAATCCAACAAGCCCAATAGCATTTGCTACAAAAATTGAAATGATTAATAATGCGATTCCGATTGCCAAACGATATTTGTTCGTCAACTGTGGATAAACAGCTACAATTCTTTCATTAAATCCGTGAATTAAACCTACTCCAGTTTCAATAAATGTCCCGAACAGGACTATCTGGAAAATAAATTTCAATGAATCCCAGCCCAGTTCATTTAAGATTATATTTACAGGAACCGCTGCATCCAGTACTTTAGGATACTGACTTAGCATTGCTAGGAACATCAGAAAAGCTGGAACCATGCCGATTACACCGGCAATCAAACCTGAAATAATTGCTTCTTTGCGGGTTTCAATATGCCGCACACAAAAAAGAATTGCCGGCGCAAGACCAATATTATAAGCAGCATATTTTATTCCGCCTATTATCCAACTGGTGTCACTGGATTGTTTGTAAAAACTCATTCCAATCGTATCACTAAAACGGGAAAACACGGCTATAAACATTATCACAAATACAGAGTATAATATAACAGACCATAAAGAAAATAATTTTTCAATTAATGAGCTACCATAGAAAACAATCAAACCAACCAACCCCATCATAATAACTATCCCTAAAATATTAGGGATGTCAAACATATCGTGGATTATTTCTCCGGAAGCAGAGCCCATAACAGAAACGACCAGAATCAATCCAATCAGGTACAATACTTCATAAATGGTCCATGCTTTCCCAAGTAAAACCTTAATGAATGACCGATATTCATAATTTTGCCCACTACGAGCCAATTCAAAACAAATTGCCAGAACAAAACTCCAAATAATTGTAGCAACAGCCATATTCATTAAGCCGGCAACTGGGCCCGCAGTAAGGAAAAATTCAACCAATTCCCGCCCAGTACCATATCCTCCGCCAATAATCAACGATTGAAAAATGAATCCGGGTAAAAAGTATTTTTTAATGAATATGCTATTCATTTCCTCTTAATAATTTTAATTGAACTAATTGGGAAAATCATCCACCTAATCTAACTCCCACCCCCACAAACAAAAAACCCCGCTACTTGGCGGGGCTATTTTTTAAACATAAGGAAAAAACTTGATTATATACAAT
>DTUG01000173.1:2210-9028 GCA_012964275.1 Fidelibacterota bacterium
TCCATTAGTTAAAGCAACATAGATATTTGCGGGGTAAACCGCCAATAGAAGTAAAATGAGCCCCCAGCCAGCAATGAACCTTGTTCTGGGAAAGATTAGCAAAGAACCTAAGATTATCTCAGAAATACCACTTATATAGACTATTGCAATCTTAAACGGTAAGATTGGAGGAACAATACGCACGAACCAATCTGGATTGATAAAATGATTTATGCCCGCCCCAATATAGAATAGGCTCATGATGATGATACTGATAGTTTTTATTTTGGATATCATTTGAACCAAAACCTAAAACTCTTGAAACTTTTAAAGAACTTTATTCCCACAAACAAAAAACCCCGCTACTGGGCGGGGTTTGATGTTGTAGAAAGGGCAAATCTATTTATTTCTTCTGTACCTCAAACGATTCTGCTAAAAATATATTATCTTTTACGTTTCCAACCACAGAGACAACACTAACTGCGTTGCAAAAACCATCTTTTGCATGAGAATCGCCATGATCGGCAATACTGGTTCCTTTAACCGGATATGTGGTTTCACCGATCTTTATTGCCAAACTACATCCAGCCTTGCTATCCATTCCAAAATTACACATTCCGCATGATGCGAGCACAAAACCACTAACTACTCCATCAGCACTTAGTTCACCTATTAGTTCGGGATTAGCAGGTGCAACTGCTACTTTTGTTTTTGAGACGCCACAGGAGCCGCAACCT
This sequence comes from Fidelibacterota bacterium, assembly GCA_012964275.1. Lineage (GTDB taxonomy): Bacteria > Fidelibacterota > Marinisomatia > Marinisomatales > UBA1611 > UBA1611. The sequence continues at coordinate 2,927 of DTUG01000173.1, forward strand.
GCATAAATTGAATTAAATGGGAAAATATATACCGCTAATAATATGGGAATAATTTTCTTTAACATCATTATCTCCTTTGAATTTACCGCCCCAAATCTACCACCACACACACAAACAAAAAACCCCGCTACTTGGCGGGGCGGTTAATATTTTCACTCAATTACATCATATATTATTCGCATTCTCCATCGGTCCATTCGGTTACCCCGCTATTTTCTGCAAAACAATCGTTATCATAGGTTTTTCCATCACACCCGCACACAGGAGCATAAATCTCATAACACCCTGCATCCAGATAGATTTTACTTTCATCAATACAATCTACCGATTGTTTATCATCACAAGCGAAAAATAATAGCAGCAGCAGTGGTGTGATACGGTTAATCATATCTTAATCTAACCACCACCCCGCAAACAAAAAACCCCGCTACCTGGCGGGGCCTAATTAAACCATACACCATATCCCCGATCTCGCAGTTCCCTGCCCAGCATCTCTTCAATGTCTTCAGCATCTTTTCTTGTGGGGATTGGATTATACTTTTCAAACAGGTCTGGCCTAAGTTTTAAACCATAACGCTTAGCGTATTTATTTGATTTATAACCTTCTTTATGCTGCTCAAATCTAAGATATGGTTTTCGTGTAGATTGCCCAACGTAAACACAGCCATTGCCCTTTATATATTTAGGATTTTTAGCACGAAACTTTCTTAAATCTGCGACTAATGGGTCTAACTCAATTACATATACATAGTATTTTTTCATGAAATCAATCTACCGCCACCCCACAAACAAAAAACCCCGCTACTTGGCGGGACTTGTTTAATTCATATTATGAATAATAGAATATCTTAATTGCCAAATTAATCCATCCACACAATAATACTATAACACATCCATAAAATGAATATGCTCTAAAAGGAAGGTAATTGGAAGTCATCCTTATATAACTGTGAACTACCTTGAAGATTACAAACAGCCAAGCGATCCATATATCAATTGAACTGACATCATCAAAAACATATAAGATTATGCACAATACATAAAACAAAATGGGTATTTCAAAAAAGTTTTTATAATGATGGCGGGCTACCAGCATGTACTCCGGGGCAGAACCTTCGTAAGCCCTGAACCACCTATACTCCACGTCTCTTTTCTTTATTGCCTTCTGTATCACGACCCTCATATGAACAATGACAATAAAATTCAGTAAAATAACAGGGAAAATTGGATAAATAATTGATATGCTATTCACTACCCTAATCTACCAACACCCCCACAAACAAAAAACCCCACGAGTGTGGGGCTTGATGTTTTGAAAAGGAAGAACTATTTCAACAGCAGCATCTTCCGGGTTTTGATAAAGCTTCCGGAACGGACCTGGTAAAAATACATTCCAGCACCAACAATACGGCCATGAGAGTTTCGGCCATCCCAAACTATGGAGTGGTACCCTGCTGTCTTTTCATTCCGGATTAAAGTAGTCACTTCCCGACCCATTATATCATAAATAACCACTTCAGTGAATCCATTTTCTGGCAGATCGTACAAAATAGTTGTCACCGGGTTGAATGGGTTCGGATAATTCTGATGCAGGGTGTATTCAACCGGGACCGCGGTCACAGCTATCGATGCCGCACCGCTGGCCAGAATATTATTATCCCGGTCATAGGCAATATAATCCAGGGTCACAACCGCATCTTCCCGATCCAGGGAAGCAATCTCAAAGATCACCTGCTTTTCCATGTCGTCCGTCATAAAGGCTTTTTCTACCAGCAGCTGGCCCGCATCTTCCGGGTGGTACGACAGCTGTATCATATTGACGGTGGCTACATCATCTGACTTGCTGACCGTTTTGCTGTCTACAGGATAGGATAACACCGCCTGGACGGTTCCGGTCTCCTGCGGCAGGTTAATTATCAGGTGCTGCCCTTCCTGGCTGATATCCAGGTCCGGGCCGGCCTGGCTGTAGGCCAGGAAAACACCTGAACTGGTTTGGTGCGAATAGTGCCACATACGGGTAAAGACCATAACGTCCCGGAGGTCATACAGTTCATTCCGGGCCGGGATCAGATGTGGAACAGATCCTGTTGCGGGACCGAGCTCATAGCCGTAGTCCTGGACGGTCCAGGCGGACACAAAACTGGCCAGATCCGTTACGTTCACAGCAAAATCCTGGTTATAGTCACCCAGCAGGTAGGTGGCAAAGGTCACTGTTTTATCAGCGGTCCCGTTTTCCGCCCAGTCTAAAATATTGCTCAAGGTCAAGGATACCGTATCCAGTGAAGCCCAGGGATCATTGACGGTAATCTTAATAGCTGTGTCGATCTCGGAGTAACTGGATGCAATGTTCATACCGGTATAGGCCAGGGAGCTAACATCAATAGTCCCAATATCCGAGAGCGGCTGGGAGAAGTGAATGGAGATCTGGTTATCTGTATAAAGCAGGGTTGCAAGCGTGTCCGGCAGGATCCGGGTGATCATTGCCGGCTGTGGGATGCCGTACACCAGGTTCGATACGGGACTTTCATTCCCAGGAACATCCACAGCACTCACATTCAGGTACATCAGTTGACCATCCTGGAATGCAGGCATAAAGGCTTCTGCTTCCGGATTTTCCGTCTCTAAGATGGGCACTGTAGCATCTGATTCGGAACCGGCGTATACTTTGTAAAAGGACAGGTCTTCTTCCACATTGCCATCCCAGGTGAGATAGATCCGCTCCGTTGAGAAAAACCCTACCAGGCTCTGTGGCGCAGCGGGGGCGGAAAGGTCGACCAGTACACCATTACTGCTCACAAAATCACCGGTATTATTGACCTGGTCAACCCCGCGCACATGGAGCTGGTACATATGATCAAGGGTCAGGTTCAGACCGGGAATAACAATAGCCGTATCCAATCCTGTTGAATCCCAAGCGGTAAGATAGGCTGAAGCCGTACTGTCATACAGGGCGTATTCGTGGGTGCTCAGCCCGGAGAGCTCATCATTAAAAAGTGTCCAGTGCCCGCTATATAGGTTGGTAAAGTTCTGGCGGTCAATATCAGCAGAATCGCCGTCCACAGCGGTGGTACCAGATGGCCCTACGTGATCCGCAATAATACCGTTTGTTGAAATCGCAGCTGAAAGATTTCCCACACTGTCAATGGCCCGAACGGATACGTGGTAGATCTGTCCGCTGTTCAGGGAAAAAGAGTTATCGCTGACCAGGGTATCCAGGTTCACTGCCGTCCAGGCCTTAAGATCACTCTGCAGTGAGTCGGTGCCTATGGCGTACTCATAGGCGGCAATACCGCTCAGGTTGTCGCTGAATCCAGACCAGGACGCCTGGAGCGTTGTCAAAGAACCGGTGTAGCTCTGGTCTTCCGCGCTGTTCAGATCGGTGAGATCCATGGCAACTCCGGGAATCGGGGCGGTGATGTCAACAGTGACGCCATTCCCCTGCCCTGCGGTCATGTTGCCGGCAGCATCAATGGCCCGGACGGAACCCCAGTATGCTGCACCTTCGATAAGTTCAAGACCCGTGATCATAACGCTGAGATCTGTCCCGGCACTGGCCCAGGCCACCATGTCCGTATCCCCGGCAGCGGTCCCCAGGCTGTATTCATAATGTTCGATGCCGGAAAGGTCATCAGATGCATCCCAGAACAGGGTGACAGTGCTGTCGCTGCCCTGGAACAGGGGATCATTTTCGGCGGTTTCAGCGATCATATTTATCACCGGCGGGATCGTGTCCACGGTAATGCCGCTGCTTGTGGCAACATCCGAAACATTTTCCACTGCATCTGTGGCCCGGACGCTGAAATAGTATGTGGCGCCATGGCCCAGATCCAGAGCTGCGTGGGTCACGGACGTGGCTGTATCAATATCTGCCCAGCCCACTATATTTTGGCCGCCGGCTGACGTGCCAATGGCATATTCATAGAATTCAATTCCGCTGTACTGGTCACTGAAACCGGACCAGCTGGCGCTGAGACTAGCAACGCTGTTGGTCCAAGTCTCATCTGTTTCAAAGCCATCAATGACCGCACCGGCCAGGGGCGCTGACTGATCCAGCCCAAAGCCGTCAGAGCTGGCGATGGGGCCTACATTGCTCACTGAATCTATGGCCCGGACGTTGGCATAATAGGTGGGTCCTTCGGTAAGTGAAGCGCTGACTGTTATTGCTGTATCCAGGTTGGCAGATGTCCAGTTGACCGACTGGGTCTGGCCCGGATTGAGTCCCAGGGAATATTCATATTCGGCGATCCCGCTCAGCGAATCGAGAAAACCGGTCCAGTTCCCTTCCGCAAGATAATTGATATTGACCCAGTCAATGTCTTCCCCGGTTCCATCATTCACAAGACCCTGAACCGGACCGGACTGATCAATGGTGATACCATCCCCAGAAACAACAGCGGACACATTGCCGGCCAGGTCCTGGGCCTGGACACTGGCATAATAGGTGACCGCTTCCTGAAGAGCCAAACCTGTAAATATATATTCAGTTGCGCTGCCCACTTCAGTCCAGGATACAATATTGCTGTCACCGGGACTGGTACCCAGGCAGACCCGGTAGCCGGAGATCTCCCGGCTGCGGGTGGCATCTGATCCGGACCAGGCAATAATGAGTTCACCGCTGTCCTGCTGGTAATCCATATCCTCACTTGTGCTGCCTTCAAACAGCGATGTGATCGCCGGATCCATGGCATCCACGGTAACGCCGTCTGAGCCAGCGACAGCAGATGTGTTCCCGGAATGATCAATGGCGCGGATGCTGACATAATAGGTCTCCCCGCTTGCCAGCACCAAATCGTTCTGGGTAAAAACGGTGTCCGTGCCCACCGAGTCCCAGGGCCAGATATCAACACTGCCCGGGTTGCTGCCAATGGCATACTCATACACAGCGATACCGCTGGTGGCATCAAAGAAACCAGACCAGTTGGCAGAGAGAGTTGTGATGGAATTGGTCCAGTCCTGGTCGCCATCATTCAGTCCATCCTGGACCTGGCCCGCTGAAGGCGACGTCACATCATAGGTAAACATATCCGCCCCCGGATCCGGCTGTACATTCCCGGCAACATCCGTGCCGCGGGACAGTGCCGTATAGGTAACACCATCGGTCAGGTTGACGCTGTTAAAGCTATAGGACCAGGTGCTGAGCCCGATGGGAGTCAACCAGGTTTCCGGCCCTGTCCACTGGGCTCCGGTCCACCAGCTGCCGTCCCCGGAGTTCTGTATCGCAACTTCCAGAACACTGAGCCCGGAAACAGAATCACCGGCGGTTCCGGAAATGGATGAAGCGGCGATCCAGGTTAAGTTGCTGTAATACTCCTGGTCGATCAGCACAGCGGACGTGGGAGGCGTGGCATCATACATAAAGCTGTCAGTAGAGAAAGATGTTTCCAGGTTGCCGGCGGCGTCCGTGGCCCGCACCAATACGGTGTAGAAGACAGCATCATCCAATGCATCATGAGAAAAGGCATAGAACCAGACTGCTGTACCATCCACTGCCTGCCAGGTTGCTGTTCCGCTCCAGCCTTCCGGATCGTAATAGAGGCTGTCGGATCCCCGCTGGATCAGGACATGGACCGCGGCAATACCGGACGTGCTGTCTTCAGCTGTACCCTGGATGTGATCGGTGCTGTTCCAGCCAGCTGCATTATAAAAATCGTCCGGGATGGTAAAAACGGTATTAGGCTCCGTGGTATCGTAGGTGAAAGTATCATCATCATAGGACACTTCCACGTTGCCCACAGCGTCCGTTCCCCGGGGACGAACCAGATAGGACGCACCATCAGTCAATTCACCGGCTGCCAGGTGGTATGACCAGGATGCGGTTCCTTCTGCAGTGACCCATTGTTCACTTTCTAGCCATTCGAACCCGGTCCAGTAGGTGCTGTTATCCAGGTTTTGAATGGAGACTTCTACCGTGCTTAGACCGGAATGTTCGTCGCTTGTAGTTCCCTGGATAAGTGTATCCGCTATCCATGCCGCCTCATTGTAATAATCACCGGCAATATCTACGGCAGAGCCGGGCGGTTCCGTATCCACAATGGCACCGTTGGTGGATATCTCTGCAGATACATTTTCAGCAATATCCTGGGCCCGTACGCTCAGGGTATA
>DTUG01000174.1 GCA_012964275.1 Fidelibacterota bacterium
ACCATTAATAGTTCTGCCTACCGATATTGAATCAGCGCCAAATATATTACAAGCTACTATATCAGATTCATTCATTGAGAATGTTTCATCCTGATAATCTTCCAGAAACGCATCGCATCCAGTAATCAGTAAAATAATTAAGCAACAGATTAAATATATTTTTTTCACGACCATAAATTACATTTATCTGACCACAATAAATTTACGGATTGCATTTTCGCCTGCAGGGGTTTCGAAATGTGCAATATAAAGCCCACTGGTGACAATCTGCCTTGAAGATGTAATTGAATTCCATGCTTCATCCCCACTTCCATCAGTATGTTGTATCGTTTTAAGGAGATCACCCCGTTCAGTAAAAATACGTATTGTACACTCTCCAGGAATGTTCAGGAACATAAGACGGTCTGGGGCTGAGACCCCGTACTGCATATCTCTGCCAGCAATATTATATGGATTGGGAACTACCCTTATCTCTTCCAGCATGCCAGGCGGTCTCTTTAGAAAGGCAGGTGAATTGGTAATAGTAAAAAATTTGCTGCTTTTTAAAGGAATATTGTTATTTTGAGATCCGTCATCCAACACCTCAAGGAAATAGTAGTAATCAAACCCACGATTGGCCGAAAGATCATCAAAGGATGTTTGACCTGACCCAAACTCCCACACGTGAGCAATACTCTCATCTTGCTCTATGATCTCACCATTTTCCAAGTCGTAAACAAAAACAGTTGTATCCGGTTTAAATTTAAGTCTAGTTAATCGATACCCATTAAACGTAGGCCAATCTTCAGCATTGTTCGCCCAGGATAGTGAAATCCTATCTCCACCCGATACAATATTAAAATCAGTGGGCGGTGGCGGTGTACCGGGAGTGACGAATAAATCATTATAGGTCTTTCTGGCCCTTTTAAAAGTTTGGATGAGTGAGTCGACACCTGTATACACCCAGGCATTTTTATACCCATCCTCGCCGCTTCCTGTGCGACTGTATCGATTCATCATATATTTTTGGGCCAATGAAACATTGGGAGGAAATTGATCGGTATGTAAATCATTATTCCAATTGATCCCAACCTGGTATGCTTTTTCCCTACTGATTCCTGCCACTGCTTCAGCATAAACAATACGAACACTGTCTCCTGGCTCCAGGTCATAGGGTCCGTATCCAACACCTTGTGACGTACCTCCTGGATTGCTCTGCCCACCAGGGCTGAAACTGTTAGCATTATCAGTGCCGACCTGTTGTGCTTGGCTTTTTTCAGGATGGCCTTGGGACATATAAAGATATTCATCCGTCATTCTGCTGGCATTATACTGATCACTCCCGGCATCGGTTAAAGGATCATCTGATAACATAAACCATGTGGTGGATGGTTGATTTAAATCATCTGAACTGTCGGTTGCATTTTTATCTGCATGAAGTGTCACAACGCCGGCAAACTGAGAAGCTCCAAGATGTCCGTCGCCCGGTGCATTCGGACCGCCAATATTATCAAACGCTGCTCCAGCATGATACCCATGCCAGGAGAACATGGCCCTCATGATCTCACCATCATCATAGAACTGATCGATGGAGTCGGCAGGACTGTCAGGGTGTTCACCAATCACTTCATTCATTGTATTGTGCCCCCAGGCTGCGCTCTGAGGCAACCAGTTGCCATCGTATACCATACCTTCCCTGCTGATAGCATAGCGATATTGAAAATAGGCCATAAAATCATTTATTGTTTGATCATACTGGGTGTTGCACTCGGGATCATAGCAGCCATTATTTTTAAATACATATTCAAAGATATAGTAGTTCTGATGATCTTGATGTGTGTAAGCATAGATCTTTCTTGTCATATGTATACCCATTGACATCTGTACGCGATTGATAAGCAATCTATCGGATGTAAGATTCTCATCGATCTCATCAACAATATCGAAATAGTTTAAATCAGTAGCCGGGTCCCCATCCACATAGACCCTGGTATGATCATATTTCCCCTTAAGAATGAACTCAATCGGCATGGTCTCATTGCTTACATCAATAAACCTGGGACCCACATGAACCACCTTGTGCTCATAATCCTTGTCAACAATCGGATCATAAAACGCTGCACATCCGAGCCACATAGCCTTTGCCGCCTGGTTGTCCTGCACAGAATAAAATGCTGGCCATCTAAGTCCATCCTGCTGATCATCTATCTGGCCTGTGCGTCCAACCTCGATCTCACACCCAGCTTCCGAGAACCAATTATGCAAGTCTCCTACAGCGATCCATTTTGTTTCTTCAGCATATCCGGATGATAATAAAAGAAATTGAAATATTATTGGGATAAGATTGAGCATTGATCTTGGCATGAGTTTAACTATCAATTTGTAAGAATTCTTCTGGTTCAAGAGAACGATTTGAGATACGAATTTCATCTATCAGACCATCGAAAAATTTATTCCCGTAAACAGCATCGGAATGTGATGCCTCGCGACCGATCTGGATTGCATTATGTACTGAATATTCGATAGGACCTTCAACCGCCAGCTCATTCGTTAACTCGTTGTTTAGATAGAAACGCAATCTGATACCATCATAGGTTGCTGCCAAATGATACCACTGGCTCGTAGAATATTCATGATCATAGAAGGCAGTTTGGAAGGCACCATCAATATTGATCCATATATTTAGAATGCCCATCCAGGACCATAATCCAAAGCCACCATTAAAGTTATTGGTAATAATTGGCTCACCTCCCATGAACGTTTGTCGATCAAACTTTAAGATACTCTCAATCGTTAATTCTTCTTTCGGTTGTAGGGACTCGCTATAGGGTATCGTAACCCAGGTTAAACCATCTGAAAATCTTAGTGCCCCTCTTACACCGTTTCCCCATACAGGTGCATGTATGATCCCGTCATGACCATTTCCGCTAACATCTGTTAATACTTCCCCGGTCTTATCATTGAAGTCCCAATGCGCGATTATATAACTGTAATCACTTTCTATAGGATTATTATTTTGAGTGCAACTTAAAATGGACAAAGATTGCATTGATATCATAACAAACCCAGACCAGGTAATTAATATTGATCGCCACCTAAAAATCATAGGACAGACTGATCCCAAAAAAGATATCCCTAGGGTTTAAAAAAACGAAATGTGAAAGGTTTGGCATATCAATATAAGCTTTGGTATCAATAACATCATCATAGTAACTATTATTTACTCCAGCCCATCCATTATCCTGGCTCCATTGCATGTAGGTAGAAGTAGCATTATCATAATAAATCGGACGTTCACTGGGGCTGGAAATATTCTCAACATTGGCAACCCACTCCATCGGTACAAACTCAGCACCTTCATCCCGTACATCGCCGGGTTTGTCCTTACCTGAAAAATTGTAATAGCCTAGATCTCCAGCCGCATCATCAGACATGTGGAGTGATTGCATGTAATAATTATAATCATAACCATCTTCAAACCCATAGCCTGAAAAGGTTTTGATATTGAATACATTGTATACATCGGCATACATCTTCAACCGCATTTTTCCAACCTGGATCGACTTTGAAAATTTCAGGTCAAAAGAATAATTGTCCTTATACTGTGCATTGTACTCTATTCCCGGCACATTATTGGGGTTATAAGTAAACCAGGATCCGGTTCGCCAATAAGACAAAATATTAATATGCCAGTTTCCGAACAAATGTTGTCCGGAAATTTTTGGTCCAAACTGCAATGGTGTATGGAGATCGATAACTGATTTAATCCTTGGGGTTGGTCGCGGTTTTGACTGTTTTGGATTTTTAAGAATATAGTATCTTTGCTCAGATGGATTTTCAAAATACTTTTTAACACCAAAATAACCTGACGTATTAACTCTGTATTCATAATTAACCTGTCCTGTTATCCAATCACCTCTAATTTTTGCTAATTCAAGTTCGAAACCTCGGATATCTTCATAACTGTTTGCAGTAAGTTGATAATAGATCACCTTACTATTTGCACTTATATATTCCGTGTAATCTTGCTGATCTAATATATCCTTATAATAGGCAGACAAATGTACCAGGTACATATCCTTCATTGCATGATCATATCCTAATTCATAAGAGATCGTCTTGGCCATTGGGAGGATTGGATTCCCCATATTAATTACCTCATTGTTATTCCCTCTACGAATTCTGTATAGATCCTGAGCAATTGGCATCTGCTGGTAGTGACCATAATTAAAATATATTTTTGAAACTTCGGTAATAGGATGAGATATAGCAAGACGAGGGCTTAACGATATGTTACCCTTAAGTTTTTCTTTCTGAAATTTGTCATCCTGCTCTGGTGAATAATTTGAAGAGTAAAATTGATCATCGTAAATATCGAGGACATACCATTCACCATTTGGGTCAACATAATCCAAGTTCAAACCAGCTATAGCTACAAAACCTTCGTGCTCCAATTTATCTTGGGCATACATTGATAATCGATAGGGTTGCTGAGTCATGGAGGTCCAATAATTACCTTCAGGTAAAAATTCATTCCGTGAACCAAATTGCAAATCAAGATCATTATAAATGAATTCCATTCCAGCTTTGATCTGGTTTGATCTATTATACTGACTGGTGAAATCGCTTTTAATAGTAAATGATTTAATAATGCTAGTATCTCTTGCTGTACTGATGGCTCCACCAAATGCTATCCTTCCGTCAACACTAAAATACGGCGATCCCCAGAAACCTTCGGGTGAATCATCCACATAGTACCCATCTAATATTTCATTATCTCGGGTAGTATCTCTTCGTGCTCCATGCCAAGTGTGATAATCCTTTTTATCAAATTTGACTAAGACATCATAAAACGACTTTGGAGATAATTGGTGGGTTAGCTTCATCGCCGTGGTAGCATTGTTAACGGTAGCAGGGGACCAATATATATTAGTGAATAATCGCCAGGGCATTGTAAATCCTCTCATATTTACTTGCGATGCTAGGTCCCAGACATCATTCATATAGGAAGCACCACCACCACGGGAAAGGGTTGTTGCTTCGAGCTCACCCGCGATATGTGTAAAGGATAATTTCATAGATTTCGACAGATCCGATGTAAGCTTTATTAGAGAAGATACTTTATTTAATCCAGGCCTAGATACTTGATATAAATAGGCATCATGCTCAGACCGGAAAGATGCAAAAAATCTGAGATTTCCCAGTTTTTTTGAGAGCAAAGGCACCGGGCCTCCAAAACCAGCATCAATATTATAATCCGGTAATGAAATAGCGCCATTTTTCCGATTTTCCCAGGTAAAAAGTTTCTGCGCACCGGAAGGTGCAAGATCATTTATCGGATCACTATCAGCTAGAGTTTGTTTAGACACATTATTCCATCCATCAAATGAAGGATACTGCCGCTGTGTGTATTCATCCCAGCTACCATTATTTGTTCCAGTCCAGCAAACATCATCATCAAAATATGGCCGATTCCAGAAAGAGTATTTATCATAAGGACTTTTGCCAAAATGTTTTTGTGTTGGCGGACTATTTCGAAATGAAATAGTTCCTGAATATTTATCCGGGTCTCCTTCTTTTGTAACAACGTTTATTACTCCGGATCTTACATTGCGATATTCTGCACCAAACCCACCAGTTTGCACGCTTATATCATGAATTGCGCTTAATGGTATACCGGTGGTGGGCTCACTCGTACGTTCATCATTCATCACTATACCATCGATCGCATACATCGTTTCATTATAACTGCCTCCCCGGACGGAGAACCCTGAAACTCCCGCCTGAAGGCTAATAACATCAGAAACACTGCTTACAGGTAACTGATCTATATCATCTGAAGAAATACTTTTTTGACTGGCTGCCACATCGAGCCTGACCAATTTTCTCTGCGCAATAACTTCTATAAGTTCACCTTCTAGTACTTCAGGCTTCATCTGAATATTAACTTCTGCCGTCAGATCTATCTCTACCCGCACATCAGTTACTGTCACCCCGGCATAGCCGATCATTGAAACTTTCAATGTCTGTACACCAGGTGGAACGTTCAGTATGACAAAATACCCAGACTCATCGGATGATGTACCCAGGTATGTTCCTTCTACTTGGATATTAGCACCCAATAGAGCTTTACCGGTTTCATCATCAATTACAGTCCCTGTTACTTTACCAGTAACACCAGCAAATAAAAATTGGCCAACAAATGCCCCTATGAGAAAGATTCGGGCAATATACAAAAGGTATATACTAAAATGTCCATTCATTAGATAAGGTTTAAATATAGTACCCATTATATTTGAAATAAAACTAAACGTTAATTACGTTTTGTCAATAAAATGATCATTTTCATATATTAACAAATTCATATATCATAAGACCATCAAATACCGGCCCATCATCCCTGAAATAATACCTCATAAAATCTTCATTTACTGTCTCCTTTTTTTCTGATGATGCATGAATCAGGTTTGAACGGTCTATTAGCACACCTTCATGAGCAATGACAATACCCATGCCAAAATAGGAACGTCGGACAAAGGCGATTCCACAGATCTCTGGTAGAGAATGCAAAAAATGTTTATCAATCTTATCATTGGGTATAAAATAAACAGTACGATTATGTGACCACGCCAAATCTAAAAATTCAGATCCATCCGTTTTTTTATTTAATGTAATTCGAACTGAGTCCAAAAAACTCCGCCCAATTAAAGATAGTGTTTTATCCTGTGTATATGGATTATATGTTATTCTGTCTGATGTATAATGCCAGCGGGATTTGAAGGTTGGGAATTTTTCTCCCTTATCATCCGCCTTATAATGGATGTCAATCATATTATTTCGTGTCTGTACCCAATCCTTACTATTGGTAAAAGCGATAGATGTGAGTACATGAACAGTACAGTCAGACGTGTCAATTCTCAGGATTGGATCCGGATCCGGTTCAATTTCTTCACCCAGCTTAAAGATGCCATAGGGTGTACCTACCCGCCAGAGATTGATGGCTTTCAGGCGTTGATGAAAATCAGGAAAGCGCTCATGAAACTTTGGTAAGAGCTCAGAAACCTGATTTTCACTCAGGGTCCAGGGTTTTGGAAGAGTCGTTATCCATTGATACGGGTCCTGACCTGAACAGACTGGAAGAATTAAATAAAGGAAAGAAACTATAATTAATAATCGATTTGAATTTTTCATTGTGTTGCCCAGCGGTCTATCCATTTCAGATTAGGGTTTTGTTCTCGTATGCCAACGGTCTCATACACTCCTGAATGAATCCGCTGCCGCCATTCAAAATATTTTGGGCTCTTCATCTGGCGATTTGGATGCACTGCATTTGTTAATAAAATTACAATCATTTTATGTTCCGGGTCGATCCAAAGCGATGTACCTGTAAATCCTGTATGTCCAAAACTGGAGTCACTAAGAAACACTCCGCCAGATGCCTCTCCCGATGGGCTATCCCAACCCAGACAGCGTGAACTTTCTTCAACCACATTTGCTTTTGTAGTAAAAAGTTCAACTGTCTGTGTTTGAAAAATTCGCATCCATCCATATAAGCCTTTATTAAGCATCATCTGTGAAAATACAGATAAATCTTTTGCCGTAGAAAAAAGTCCGGCGTGACCGGCAACCCCGCCCAAACTATGGGCATTTTCATCATGTACTTCGCCATGGATCAAACCTAATCTGTATCCTTCTACAATTTCTGTGGGGACGATTCTATGGAGTTTCTCCAGTGGCGGATTATAAAAAGTGGTATTCATTCCCAAAGGTTTGAATACAAGGGAATCAACCAGCTCATTCAGTGGATGACCACTGACTCTTTCCATTAGTTTTCCTAGGGTAATGAGCCCCGCATCAGAATATATGGTTGAATCCCCTAAACTATGTATCGGCTCAGTGTTAAAAACACTGTCCAGACGAGTCTGTATATTATCATCGATCAAATAATAGCGTTTGAAAGGTGGTAAACCAGACGTATGAGTCAGCAAGTGACGGATAGTGATGGCTTTCTTATGTTTAAAATACTTTGATTGTTTACCTTTGAACTCAGGCAAATAAGAAACAACAGTTTTATCCAAATTTAATTTGCCCTGTTCAAGTAGTTTCATTACAGCCGATGTGGTAGCGATTACTTTAGTAATAGAAGCCAGATCAAAGATATCACTGGACCGTACCGGGTATTTATTATTATAAGTATGATACCCATGGCCCTGATGATAAAATATTTGACCATCCTTTGCTGCCAGCAGTACTCCACCTGGCCAACTCTTATCAGCAATAGCAGATTCCATCAGTTCAGAGAGTAATGATACATCTGCACCGACACTGCTTGGCAGAACACGTATTAATTCTGGCCCGGGTTCTGATTTTTTCTCAACTATCGGATCATCCACTTTTTCCAAATCCAGCCCACTCCCTCTAGCAGCCAGACCAGGAATAGAAACAGGTAAACGGCCCGATATTTTTTCTCTGCCTAATAGCGCATCTGCCAAAGCAACCTGCATCAAGTTTGTCCCTTTATAAGCGCAAAGATAGGTTCCTACCTCTGGAAATTCCTGAAGCAGGTAAGGTGTGCCAAGGCTGGCGAGAATGATTCTTTCAGATTTATGAACAATTCTCCGAACAAACTCCGTTTCATCATCTGGTAAAAAAATTCGATCTTTCCACGCCTTTGGGCTTACAAAAGCATTGATTAAAATCAAACTTTCAGGAGGAATACTTTTTAAAACAGCTTCTAAAATAATTCTGGAATCAGATTCATCTACTTGAAAGGCTTTAACCGGTATCTCCGATCTAATGATTTCACTGGTGACTGATGACATTGAATGCTTGTGTTCTTCGTCATATATGTCAATTATGTATAATGTATCTCTGCTGGCGATTTGGAAAGGCAATAAATTATTTTTATTCCTCAAACAGGTAATTGATTCAGCAGCTATACGCTTAGAAGTTTCTTTAC
>DTUG01000175.1 GCA_012964275.1 Fidelibacterota bacterium
TGGATCACAGCATTAAACACATCTTCATCACAGGCGCCACCATAATGCTCAATCCAGGAAAGACTGCCACTTTCACTGTAGCGGGCCATGAAGGCCGACTTTTGGCTGGTCTCCGCAGAAGAGACAAACCAGGTCCCTACAACAACATAATCTCCTTCAGTGGTTTGAATAATATCTTTGCCATGGTGAGTTCTGTTACTGGGCAGTTCTGTGATCCATTCTGTAACTCCCATTGAGTCGGTCTTTATTACATAACCGGTACTGTTGTAACTGGGGTGATTGGTGCTCACGGAAGTACAAAGTATAAACCCGCCATCCGTTGTTGCATCTAAGGCTGTTGCAGACTGGTGCCCCGATCCATAATTCCCCTGGGGAATGGGTACTTCTTCGAAGACCCTGGTCCAGAGTTCGTTGCCCGCTTCATCTATTTTCATGATCCAGGGCCTGCTGCTCCTCTTGCCCACACCTACATAGCTACAGTCATCCAGACGTACGATGTCATATCCATCCGTATCACCAGCGCCCCCCACTTCCCTGTTAAACAGGGTGTCTAACCCACATCCTGATTCCTGTTCCTGCGCTTCGCTGTCCGGTTCATCTTCACACTGCATCAGGAAAAATGGCAGCAATAGACAATAGATAATTTTTTTCATTTTTACTGGGTTTTGGTATTCATATGATTTTGAAGGGTGCTGCTTACCATACGATTCTGAGATGATGCCATCACTTAAGGATCGAATCGGATCAGCCAGATAAAACCCACCGCCACTGGTGTCTCGAACCCACTAGCCTTCATCCCAGTCATCCGTTCCAAAATATTGGACTAATAACCAAAATAAATAAAATTCGGTTAATCATATCCAAATCTACCCATCATCCGACAAACAAAAAACCCCGCTACTTCGTTGGGGTTGATGTTGGGTAAAGGGTAGAGCTATTTAAGCAGTACCATCTTTTTCGTCTGACTATAATCACCCGCTTGTATCGTATATAGGTATAATCCTGCTGATACTGGACGATTCTTATCATTGGTATGAGATCGATGTATATATTGCAAACTAAATACAAACTTCAGGAATTTTCACCTATGAGAAAACATAAAATTTTGACCTTTATTCTTTCACTTTTTCTTTTATCCTGCAGCAGTGAAGAATCCGAGCCTGAGGATTGCGCCGGGGAGCCAGGTGGTGATGCGGTCTGCGGGTGTACGGACAGCACAGCGACCAATTATGATAGCCTTGCAACCTTTGATGATGGAAGCTGTGAGTATCTCCTCAATGGAATTCCCATTAAATGGATAAGGACGTATGAGTTTTCCAGCAACTCTGGAATGGATGAGAGCTGGTGTGTACGTCAGGCATCCGATGGTGGTTTTATTATAGCAGGCGCAACAGATTATACAGGCTTGCTTATAAAAACAAATTCAAATGGTGAAGAAGAATGGCATCAGTTATATGATAACTCCACTGCCTTATATAGTGCTCGTCAGGTATCCGATGGTGGTTTTATTGCAACAGGATACTACGAGTGTGATACACTCCCTGGCTGCTACCCGGACATCTATCTTTTGAAAACAGATGGTGCAGGGACCATTGAGTGGGAACAATGGATCGGTACTGCTGAGAACAATGATTGGGCAAGAGATGTGATCGAGACACAAGATGACAATTTTGTGATCACTGGTACTTGGAACGATGATGGTTGGAACTCAAAAGCAATGCTTCGAAAATACAGTAGTAGTGGAGAGTTTATGTGGGGAAAAACCTTTAGCAGCTCTACGGCCAATGAGGGTAACTCTTTAATGGAAACTTCAGATGGCAGTCTTATCATGGTTGGCTATTCGGGTGAGCAACATGGTGCCTATAAACATTTTATGGTCAAGGCAG
>DTUG01000176.1 GCA_012964275.1 Fidelibacterota bacterium
GATTGACATAGGATGACAAGCAAGTTCGACTACAAGTCAATAGAATATAAAAGCAAAGCCCCCGTCAGAAAACGGGGGCTTATTCAGAGCAAGTTGGTGCGTGGGCGATACTGGACTTGAACCAGTGACCTCTGCCGTGTGAAGACAGCGCTCTGACCGCCTGAGCTAATCGCCCGGAATGAATAAAATGAAATTACGAAGTATGAATTGTGGTAAAAAGAAAGAATGGAGCAGACAAAGGAGGGAAGTCTGCTCCATTCTTTTGGTATATATTAGTCTTGGGTATCTAGAAATTAGTATTCATTCTGGGTATCCACAGTGATGCCGGTCACATAGAATCATTATAAATAATCGTTTTCAATAAAACGAATGATCTCTCCGGCCACGTCCACCCCGGAAGAGGCTTCTATACCCTGTAGGCCCGGTGATGAATTGACCTCTAATACCAATGGTCCACGGTTCGACCTCATCAGGTCTACACCAGCTACCCGTAACCCTAGTACCTGTGCGGCTACAACTGCCATTTTTTCTTCTTCCGGGTTGAGTTTAACGTGCTCTGCCTTGCCGCCCCGGTGAACATTGGATCGAAATTCTCCATCTGGGGCTATGCGGCGCATAGCTGCCACGACCCGATTTCCTACAACTAGAGCCCGGATATCCGTTCCGCTGGACTCCTTGATGAATTCCTGAACAAGGATATCAGCTTCCAACTGCCGAAAAGCACTCATGACTGATTCCGCTGCTTTCCTTGTTTCAGCGAGTACAATACCTTGCCCCTGCGTTCCCTGGAGCAATTTCATAACCAGCGGCACACTACCAACTTTCTCAATAACACCCTCGATATCCATGGTATGACTGGCATATCCAGTGACGGGCATATTAATTCCTGCCTGGGCCAGTATCTGCAGTGATTTGAGCTTATCTCGTGAAGCAGTAATAGCTTCAGATGAATTCAAACAATAACAGCCCATTGTTTCAAACTGGCGCACTACCGCAGTTCCATAGAAGGTTTGCGAAGCGCCTATCCGGGGAAGCACCGCATCAGCTTTTCCCAGTGATTCACCTCCATAGTAAACTGTCGGTTTACGAGAAGTTATATTCATATAGCACCGTAAATAATCCACCACACGCACCTGATGTCCCCGCTTGGTCCCTGCATCAAAGATCCGGCGGGTTGAATACAAGTTCTTATTTCTAGAAAGGATAAGAATTTTCATGGAGTTTTTCCGTTTAAATGTCCAAATAGAAATGATTTACACGGGTGAATACGGTATCGATTTGTTAGGGATGACCTACCGATCAGGACTGGATAAGACATTCCGGACCTACGAGCTAAGGTTACATCAGTGAACCAGCTTTTAGTACCTAATTTTATTTTCATCCGAATGACCGGGCGAACCTGTTTCTTGCCAATTGAGCTCTTTATGACCCTGTATCCCTTTATTGGCCGTTCCACATTGATGAATTTTCCAGACTGGTAGATACGAAAACTGACCCAGTCTTTACTGTCTGTCACGAATTCCTTGATGTGAGTGGCATGAAGAGCTGATGACCGGGCCCCCGTATCAATTTTGGCTTTCAAGGCAAAATTATTGTATTTTGGAAAGGAGATCCACTCCCGCCAGCCAATTTCAATGGGCGGCTTCTTACGCCTGGTTCTGGATTGCTTTTTCGCCATAAAACGGCGGCGAGCTTACAAGAGATAGCCCAGGATAGATAGCGATAATCAGCATTAACCAGCGAACTTTATCCGCCTTCAGGTGTCTGAGTATCTACAGCCTTATCCAATGGAGGCAGGTTTATAATCTCGGTACTGAAATAATCGGCTATTATGGAGATAATGTCCGTGATTCCAATGATACCCAAGGGGCGTCGTTCAT
>DTUG01000177.1 GCA_012964275.1 Fidelibacterota bacterium
AGTTATACCAGCAATTGTGTAACCATAAAGTTTGTTATTCTCTGCACCAAAATAAATATCCTTCAACGTATTTCCGTCAAGGTCAGCTACAATTGGCGAACTTTTAATTACAACACCTTCAATGGGAAATCCATATTGAGAGAGAGTAAGATCCAATTCTATTTCTTCCACCAATTCATAAGGATATTCTTCTGTCCCGGCTGTAATCGTAACGGTACAGGGGACATCACCAGGCGATGCATCTTCATTGGCTGAGACGAGAAACCAATCCAGCAAGGTGAAGGTCACATCTCCAGCCTCGATCGGGTTACTGAACTCGATAGTATCATCACTAATATATATTCTGGGATCTTCCGATGAAAGAGTTAGCACAACATTCACCGCATCACCCCCCCAACTGTTACCGACCGTTATTTTTACCCTGACCGTTTCGCCTGGGTTAAACATGTAATCACCATCATCATCCTGCTGGTAATCAATTCCATTGATATAAAGATTGGGATAAAAAAAGTTATTCTCAAGGAGCCCCGGATGAAAATTTTCAATCATTGAAAACATCCGGTCATCCTGCCCTGGTGTAAATTCATTCACACACGCATCGGAAGCATAGTTCATTATATTATGGACCGGATCATTTCCAGGATCATTGGGGCAGGAATCTAGATTATCGTTGCACTGATATATGTTATCGCCATCATCCTGAGCGGGTGTATCATCCACCTGATCACCCCCGGAGCACCCACCTTCAAAAGTGTGTAGCAGACCAAAATAGTGGCCGCACTCATGGGGCATTGTTTTTGAAGACAGATTCACTGATTGGTAGTGAACTGTTGTTCCCTGCCAATAGCTGCCTTCGGGATTCCACCAAGGAAAGTAGTTCCAGCCCCCAGCCCCTGTACCAGACATATCACATGACCATACATTATAATAATGGTATGGGTCTATATAGGTTGATTGTCTCATCGCTTCTTCTTCTTCACCATAGAGATCACCATCTAAATAGAACCAGTCATTATTGGCGGTTCTTGTAATGGTGTCAAGCGTAAAGAATATATTATGTTCTTCGTTATATTCCAGATTCAGCCTCTGGACTGCAGCTTCAATCGCTGATGTAGAAATATTTCCAACATTATTGGTCGCATGAATCACATGCCAGGCCACCAGGACATGAACTGCATAATGATCACGGCTGCTACGGTTATTTATCCATTCATCGGTCAGAATCTTAGTTTTAATCATTTCTTCCATGGTAGGCGAAGAGAGACCACATCTTTTTTCTATCATTTCCGATGTATTATTACTTCCTGTGTCCGGTTGAAGGTCAGTCTCAACAACCTTTTGTCCTAAAAGGATTGTTAAACTTCCAAGAATTATCATGAAAAAATTCTTCATACTAACGTCACTTCATTAATACCAGTTTTCGAGAAGAATTATATAAAGCTTTACCATCTTTGTTTTTTGCCGTTAAGCGATAAATATACATGCCTGAAGGCAGATCGCCAGCATAAACACCAAAACGGTATGTTCCTGCATTCAAGTATCGGGCTACAACAGTTTGAACCTTTTTGCCCAGCAGATTATATAGCATAAGATTTGCTTCAGACGGCTCGGCTAAATCAAACTGGATAGTTGTGACTGGATTGAACGGATTTGGATAATTTTGATTCAATCCGAATGATTCAGGAATATTTGTAATCAGATCATCGATTCCCACTACTGCATTTGCTGAATCAACCTCGGCCCTAACCATAAGCGCTCCATCAAAATAATTACCAAAATTTTCCCAGCCAAACCCAATACCTAAATCAATCATACTATGATCCGCAGGCGAATCAGCATCCACACCAACGGCAGGGGTTCCAGGCATTTCCTGA
>DTUG01000178.1 GCA_012964275.1 Fidelibacterota bacterium
TGGTTACTTAAAACGGCAAGGCTCATCCGGTTCGAACTATACTCATCATTATAAAACTCTAATAATTCTTCTCTTTTAATGTCCCCGAGAGTTTCCAGATTCCCAATATTAAACTTCCGCTGCGGGTGTCCATCCCTTACAAAGGAGAATATAATCTGCTGTTCACGCCAGTTGTCATTCATTTTATTTTTCTGATATTCTGAGTGGACAGCGTTTTTTTCCCGATCTGTATATTTGGCAGTAAATAGAGGGGCAATGAAAAACTGGGCAAAGCGGTCCAGTGCACCCTCAAAAGCGTTCGGAAATACCTGAAATTGATAATTGGTGTGATCTCCGGCAGTATATGCATTGGACATTCCACCATTGTTTTGCAGATAGGTGCTGTATTCATCTACATCGGGATACTTCTCCGTACCTAGAAAAAGCATGTGTTCCAAAAAGTGGGCTAACCCCTGGCGGTTTTCAGGATCCTGCAACGAACCTGCGTCCACACACATGGAGGCAGATGATTTATTAAAGTCGGGATCAGACAAAAGATAAACTTTTAATCCATTTTCCAAGGTCAGTTTACTAACCTGGCTCTTGTCTAATGGGTGTTTCTCAATCATCTGCTGTTCATTTACAGGAGGCAATGCACAGCTTCCAATCAAACAAACACATATCAATAACAACAAAATTTTTATGTGTTTTTCTTCCCAAATTATGTATCTAAAGCTTTTTTTATTCTATAGCCAATATATTCCCGATGTGCCTGTGTAGCAAGGTCAACGCCATGCCTTTTAGATATAAATTTTTTAATCTTTAATAAGTTGGCATGAGCGTTGGCGACAGAAATATGACTATATTTATTTTTTCCTTTATTCTGAACAATGAGAATTAATCGCTCGGTATATTCAGTCTGAAGGTTCTGGCGAATTGTATTAACATTCTCGCCTGCGTCCACAGAAAAACAGGCACTTGTCAATTCAGACATCATGCGAGGCAGGTTATAACTGTTTCCATAAAGTTCAGAATCAGTGATACGGTTTAGAACATTTATGTGCAGCAATTGGTCAAGCAAAGATTTATGAATTCCAAGTATCCCATCATGAAGTTTGGGGTCCTGTGTTCCACTAAATCCGCGACGTTCCCACTGCAGATGCGTGTAGAGATCTTTGGGAACAGAGAAAGCATCAAGGGAAAATATATATTTGTTCAAAAGGGTCATGGCCCAACGCTGCTCGTCTTCGGGAACAGGACGAAAAGGGACTTCCCGACCTTCCTGGCCTACCATTGAACGATCCATATAAACTCCGCCTATATATCTGGATATAACCCCTGCAGCCATGGAATATTCCCGGCTTAGAATATAAAAAGCATCCGTAAGGGCGTGATAAGATTGATCTTCCTGTTCATATTTTCGGCGCAGGCTTTTGTACAATGTTCTTACCATTTCCATGCGTTCCTGAGCATAACCCATTGGATCGTTAGTCATGTCATTGATCATGACCCTGGGATCAATGCCCTTGCCCGGTGAGCGCATATCATCAGCGTCGTTACCATACCCTAGTTTTGGCTGTGTGGAGCGCCCAAGGAGATTTTTAGCTCTTTCTTCCTCATTAATGGGGTCATCCAGGGATGGGGCATATCCGAATTCAATAACCCATTTATCATACGGACCAGGAATTGTAGAATAAAACTGGCCATGGTGACCGGGGTTCACATTGGCTCCTACATAATCCATAACAGACGCTGTCAGCCCAATGGTTTCTGTGGTATTTCGATCGTGGATATTTTTCAGGCTATGCAGCTGGCTGGCATAAAAATTATGAGTCAGTCCCAGTGTGTGGCCAATCTCATGGAGCGTCAATTTAACCAAGCCTTCATAAATCATGCGACGTTGCTCAAGTTGACCAAAGCCTTCAAGTGTGTTTATTGCAGTTATTCCAAACAGGTTTGCCTGATGCAGATGGGCGCCGGCCTGGCAAGAATTCTTATTTGGTAAGAGTTCTGGAGTGCTATTGACATCAAAAAGCCGCTCGTATTTAACACGATTTGTGAAATACACATACTCCAGCATTATATCTGCCCCTAATATTTGTCCTGTACGCGGATTAACAAAACTAGGGCCGTAGCCACCAAACGGCGGATTGGGTGAAGATGTCCAGCGTAGCACGTTGTAGCGAATATCTCCAGCATCCCAGTCCGCATCATCCGGCTGAACCTTTACCCGAACAGCATCTTTGAACCCTGCTTCCCTGAACGCCAGGTTCCATGCCAACACACCCTCTTCTATAGCGTTGCGAAATTCATGCGGAGTGGTATTTTCGATCCACCAGACAATGGGTGTCACCGGTTCTGAAAAATCTTTCTCGGGCTCTTTTTTTACCAAATGCCAGCGGTGAACGAGGTCGCGGTAAGGTGTCACATCATCCGGACTGGTCATATCCGTTACCTGAGTTGTAAAATAACCAACCCGGGGATCTTCGAATCGCGGTTTATAATCGTTGACAGGCATTTTTATAAAACTATGCTGGAGTGTGACATTCACTGATCGTGCATCAGTTAATCCTACATCCGACCCCCAATGGGTTGGTGTCGGGTTACTGTATACATACTGAACAATTAGATCTGTGTTTTCAGGATAATTTTTTATATCACTATATTTAGAGCGATTCTTAACCAATTTCCCAATTTTGAATCTGTTGGTCTTATCGCCAGGCGCAGTACCTCGGGTGATCTGGTGCAGAGCCTCGGATAAAAACACATCATCTACATCAATCAAGACTTCTGCATCGCTCTGCTTTCCATATTCTCCAGACCCCTTTTTTTCTCCAATTATAAAGGCAGATGCAAGTATGGCGGTACTTACATTGGCGTCTGCTGCCCGGCTAAGAGGGTTTTCAGGGTCAAAAAACAAAGATATGTTCTGGATCTCGAATTCTACACGGTTAAAATACCGTTTAAATTTTATGATCCGGGCACCGCGATAGCTACCGCGAAACACACCGGCATCTATTTGTCCGTCCAAACCATGAACGAAATAAATATATTCATGGTTCAACTGATCGCTCTTCAGAAGCATGTGCATTTTCCCATTGCTGGTATCCTGATACAAGGTAATCAATCCCGGGATTTCCTTTTTGTTCTTCAGGGCTTCTTCCATGGGTTTTATGGCCGGCGGAGAAATGCCTGGTTTTGGTGTTGCCCCATCCGTTGACGGTGGTGGATCCTGAGCAATCAGGAATGGAACAATAATGAAAGAAAACAACTTGATTGGTGTCATTTGTGACTATCCTTTCTTCTTGGGTACATATATATCTGTAACAGTGCCGGCAAAAACTTCCGCTGCATTGGAAAAGGTTTCACTTAAAGTGGGGTGGGGATGTACCGTCAGGCTTATGTCATCAGGATCAGCGCCCATTTCAATTGCTAACACTCCTTCAGAAATAAGATCTCCCGCGTTCGGACCTACCATTCCAACACCAAGTGTTCGCTTGGATACGGGGTCAAAAAGAATTTTGGTTTTTCCTTCGTTTCGGCCAATGGCAAGAGATTTCCCGCTGGCCGCCCAGGGAAATTCTCCTTTTTCGTAAGCGACTGAATTCTTTTTTGCTTCCGTTTCCGTTAAACCGGCCCAGGCGATCTCGGGATCAGTAAAGATCACTGCCGGAATAGCCATGGCATCAAAGGCAGATGGTAACCCGGCAATCACTTCTGCAGCTACTTTCCCTTCGTGGGTTGCCTTATGGGCCAGCATGGGGTCCCCGGCAATATCCCCGATAGCAAAAATATAGTCTACCGTGGTTTTCTGTTTTCGATCAACAGTAATAAAATTCTTCTCATTGGTTTTAATATCCGTATTACCAAGCTGCAGATGATCTGTGTTGGGACGACGGCCCACCGCCATTAATACCTGATCATATTCCCGGGAAATTGTTTTCCCGTTTTTTTCCAGAGATACTGAAAGGCCGCTTTTTGTCGCAGGCTCCACACCGGTTATTTTTGTTGAAAGGGCTATCTCTTCAAACTGTTTGCTTAGCTTTCGAAAAAGCGGCTTGACCAGGTCAGGATCTGCACCAGGGAGCAAAGCAGGCATGAACTCCACTACACTGACCTTCGACCCCAAAGCATGATAGACTGTTCCTATTTCCAGGCCGATATAACCACCGCCAATCACTAATAAAGTCTCCGGAATTTTTTCTAAATCCAATGCTGTCCGTGAAGTTAGAATATCGGGATGGTCCATGGATATTCCCGGAGCGGATGCAGACACTGAACCCGCAGCAATAATGCAATGATCAAAGGAAACGGTTGTTTTTTTAGATCCCACCGAAACGACCAGTTCTGAATTAGATTTAAATGCAGCTGTTCCTTGAAGGGTTTCTACTTTTCTGGCCTTGGCCATTTGGGCAATGCCCTGGTTCAACTGGATAATTACTTTCTCTTTCCATTCGCGGATGGAATCGATATTTATCTTTGGGCTTCCGAACTCCACCCCCATTCCGTTAAGCGAACGAGCTTCTTCCATTACTCTAGCAATATGCAACAATGCCTTGGAAGGAATACAGCCCCGGTTCAGACATACGCCGCCTAGGACCGGCTCGCGATCTATTAGCAATACATCTTTCCCAAGATCTGCGGATCGAAAAGCGGCGGCATATCCGCCCGGGCCAGCACCAATCACCACCACACTAGCGTGTTTCTTGCTGGCCATCAATAATTAATCAGCTGATGGTTTTTTAAAAAAGGACCCATTAGACACAATCTCGGCAAACCGAGCTGTGAAGGCCGCGGCAGCGGCCCCATCAATAACTCGATGATCATAGGAAAGGGAAAAGGGCATAACATATTTAGGAATGATCTCCTTTGTTTCTGGATCATATATAGGCTTCCATGTACTTTTAGATACTCCTAAAATGGCAACTTCAGGCGGATTTATAATAGGAGTGAAATATGTGCCCCCAATTCCGCCAAGGCTTGATATGGTAAAAGAACTTCCTTTCATATCTTCGGGTTTCAGTTTGTTTCTCCTTGCCCTGGAACTGATATCCATCAGGTTAGATGAAAGATCAAGCAATGATTTTTGATCTACATCCCGAACCACAGGTACTGTTAAGCCATCTGGGGTGTCGACAGCAATACCAAAATGATAATATTTCTTTATGACCAGGCTTTTGCCGGTATGGTCAAGAGAACTATTAAACTCTGGAAATTCCTTCAGGGTCTCTACGGCTGCCTGCATAATAAATGGCAGAAAGGTCACTTTTATACTCTTTTCTGCGGTCTCTGTTTTCAAAACCTTTCTGGCAGCATCAAGCTTTGAAATATCTGCCTGATCAAATTGGGTTACATGAGGAATGGTCTGCCAGGCCTGCTGGAGACGTTCACCGGTAATGCGCTTAATTTTATTCAGGGGCTGGTGCTCTATTTTACCCCATTGTGAAAAATCTATTGCAGGCATTGCTGTTGCCAGAATTCCGCCAGCCGGTTTTGCCATTTGAGCTCTAATATAGCCATGAAGATCGTCTTTAGTGACCCGGTTCTTCAGTCCGGTTCCGCTAATAATGGTTAAATCAATTTCGAGTTCACGGGCCAGCTTTCTAACCCCGGGGGTGGAAAAAGACGACTTTTCTGACGGTTCTTTCTCTTCAATTGCAGGGTACGGAGTATCTTCTGGCTTTTCTCTCGGTTTCTGCTTTACCCTTTGTTTTAGCTTAATTTTTTCTTTTTTGCCGTCAGGCTCAACAGCAACATCCATTATAATTAATATCTCCCCTGGTTTTACCTGATCGCCCACTGCTATAAACACCTTCTGTACCGTACCCGCTTCTTCTGATGGGATCTCCATAGATGCCTTTTCAGACTCCAGGACTAAAATAATATCATCTATTGCAAGGGCATCACCGGGGGCAACCATGACATCGCTCACATCTGCAGATTCTATTCCTTCGCCAAGATCCGGAAGGAGAATTTCTTTAATCATTTTCTAAACTGTAATTGGGCTTGGTTTATTGGGATCAATATCATATTTATCCATAACCTGGTGTACCACACTCATGTCCAGTTTTCCATCCAATGCCAGAGCGCGTATAGCTGTCAAGACAATATAATAACGGTCCACTTCAAAAAAATGCCGAAGGTTTTCGCGGGTATCACTGCGGCCAAACCCATCTGTGCCCAGGGCATAATAGGGTCCCGGCACATAGGGGGCTATCTGTTCTGCCAACATTTTAACATAGTCTGATACAGCCACTGTAGGAACTCGATGTTTACTCAGAGATACTTCAAGATGTGATTTACGCGGTTTTTTATCCGGATGGATCAGATTCCACCGCTCGACTTCTTCTGCCTCGCGTCGTAATTCACTAAAGGATGTGACATTCCAGATACCTGGTTCTATATCCCAGTCATTTTTCAACAATTCCGCAGCAGCTAATACTTCACCCATGAGCGGCCCACTTCCTAAAAGCCGTAGAAGCGGTTTTTCTGTAGCGCGGATTTTATACAAACCCTTAATAATGTCTTTATCCACATTGGCCGGCTGGGGAGGGTGAACATAGTTCTCGTTCTCCAAAGTAATATAATAGATCACATCTTTCTGATCCTGAATCATTTCCTTCATCCCATAATGGATCACAACTGCTATTTCATGGGCATAGGCCAGGTCATAAGCTTTAATGTTTGGAGTGACTGCGGCAGCCATATGACTGTGGCCGTCCTGGTGCTGCAAACCTTCACCGTTCAGTGTTGTACGCCCGGCAGTGCCGCCCAGCAGAAACCCGCGGACACGCATATCGCCAGCGGCCCAGATTAAATCCCAAACCCGCTGAAAGCCAAACATTGAGTAATAGATATAAAAAGGGATCATATTTATTCCATGGGTGTGATAAGACATCCCAGCGGCAATAAATGATGATACTGCCCCTGCTTCATTAATCCCCTCCTCTAGAATCTGGCCATCCTTGGACTCTTTATAATAAAGGAACTGATCTGAATCTACCGGATCGTATAATTGTCCCTTGTGCGAATAGATCCCCAGCTGGCGAAACAGCGGATCCATCCCAAATGTCCGCGCTTCATCTGGTATGACGGGTACAACATTTTTTCCGATTATTTTATCCCGGCAGAGAATAGTAATCAATCGGACAAATGCCATGGTTGTAGAAATAGAACGGTCTCCGGTCCCATCCAGCAGTTCCTGAAAAATGGATATGTCCGGGATATCCATTTTCATATCCTGAACAATGCGGACTGGAATATATCCGCCCAGTTCTTCGCGGCGAGCTTTCAGATAGCGTATCTCTTCGCTGTCTTCTTCTGGTTTATAAAAGGGAGCTCTAATGGCTTCAGCATCAGAAAGTTTAATATTAAACCTGTCACGAAAATGAAGCAGCTCCTGTTCGTTAAGTCTTTTCTGCTGGTGAGTAATGTTCCGGCCTTCACCCGCTTCACCCATACCATATCCTTTTATGGTTCTGGCCAAAATCACTGTGGGCTGGCCCCTATGTGCCATGGCTTCAGCATAGGCAGCATATACTTTTACCGGATCATGGCCGCCCAGTTTTATTCTGATCAGGTCATCATCGCTGATATGGGATACCAGCTCAAGCAGCTCCGGATATTTTCCAAAAAAATGTTCCCGCAGGTATGCACCGCCTTCGACCACGTATTTAAGTAATTCCCCGTCTACAATTTCTTCCAGCCGCTGGAGTAATTTGCCGGTCCTGTCATTTTCCAGAAACTCATCCCACTTGCTTCCCCACACCACCTTTATCACATTCCAACCAGCGCCGCGAAATGCTCCTTCCAGCTCCTGAATGATGTTGCCATTTCCGCGAACCGGCCCATCCAAGCGCTGTAGATTACAATTAATAACGAAAATCAGGTTGTCTAGTTCTTCCCTGGCAGCCAGGGTCAGGGCTCCTTTTGATTCTGGTTCATCCATCTCTCCGTCACCAAGGAAGGCCCATACCTTTCGCCCTGTATCTCTAATAATCTTACGATCCACAAGATAGTGTAAAAAGCGCGCCTGGTAGAGAGCCATGATGGGTGCCAGGCCCATGGATACAGTAGCGAACTGCCAGAAATCCGGCATCAGCCAAGGGTGGGGATATGAAGAAAGGCCTCCTCCAGGGGCCAGCTCCCGGCGAAAGTTCCCCAGTTGCTCTTCGCTCAAGCGCCCTTCCAAAAATGCCCGTGCATACATGCCGGGGGATGCGTGCCCCTGAAAAAATACCAGATCCGCTCCATTGGGATGGTTTGGACCTTTAAAAAAATGGTTGTACCCTATTTCATACAGGTTTGCCGCAGATGCGTAGGTTGAGATGTGCCCGCCAATGCCGTGGGTCTCATTATTGGCCCGAACCACCATTGCCATGGCATTCCACCGAACAAGGGATTTAATTCGGCGCTCAAGATCGCGGTCTCCGGGAAATTCCGGCTGTTTCTCAGGGTGGATAGTATTAATGAACGGGGTGTTTGTATTAAACGGCAGCCGGGCACCCTTTGCCTGAGCATAATCTATAAGTTCTTCCAAAAGAAAACGGGTGCGCTCGGATCCGTGTTCTTCTAGAGTATCTTCAATAGATTCGATCCATTCCCGTGTTTCTTGAGGGTCGGCATCTTTATAAACATTTGCCATTTTTAAAAAATAATATCAGCTTAATAATAAACTAGAATTTACTACAGTTTCGAAATTACACTTCTATCTCTTTCCAGTCTTCTTTCCTGATTTTCCAGACCATGACCGCGGCAAAGATGACCAGATAAAACGGG
>DTUG01000179.1 GCA_012964275.1 Fidelibacterota bacterium
GTTCCAGGTATCCGTACGATAGTTCAGGTTGCCGCTGATGTTATTTTTATTGTACTCACCTGCAGATAAGGATGTGTTGCCGTTAAACCCTTCAAATGCACCTCGCCTAAGAATAAGATTAATGATACCGCCCACACCGTCCGGGTCATACTTGGCCGAGGGGTTGGTAATGACTTCCACTTTCTCGATCATGGATGCCTGCAGGTTGTCAACCATGGAGCGGCGATCAAAGCCCACTTTTTTACCGTCGATCAGGACTGTTACATTGGCATCGCCTCGGAGTGTAATATTACCATCGATGTCTACGGCTACAGTGGGTACCTGATTCAAAACATCTTCTCCTGAACCTCCGGAAGCGGCCAGATTCTTACCTACAGTAAAAATTTGTTTATCAATGGTTTGAATGAACTGGCTTTCTCCAAGAACCTCGACCTGTGCAAGGTTGACCGATGAAATCCTAAGCTGAATATTCCCCAGGTTCTGTTCAATACCACCACCTTCACCGGGAAAAATATTTATGGGTGAAATCTCTTTTGCTGCATAGCCGATGAATTCTACCACTGCCCGATATCGTCCTAAGGGTACTTCACGGATATTAAACCTGCCTGTTTTATCTGATAATGCTCCAGTCACCACTTCATCAGAGCGCATATTTACCAAAGATATTGAAGCGTATTCAAGAGGTTGGCCCGAAGTGGAATCCATCACTGAACCATTCACAACGCCGATGGCGGGCATTTTTCCTCCCGCTCCTGGCCATTGTCCCTGCAAGTTATCGGGGGAAATATTTAAAATCAGAAATGCTATTAAAATGCTGCTATGGCGAATATGGAATTTTTTCATTTATTAATATTATGTTTTAAATAGTAGTCAGGCTAATCAAAGACCGGGAAGTTAAAACTTCTTACCGAACGTCATTCCAATGTATATCCATTGTATGATATTGAATTTT
Organism: Fidelibacterota bacterium; assembly: GCA_012964275.1. Classification (GTDB taxonomy): domain Bacteria; phylum Fidelibacterota; class Marinisomatia; order Marinisomatales; family UBA1611; genus UBA1611. The sequence continues at coordinate 953 of DTUG01000179.1, forward strand.
TCTTCGACCTTGAATGGCCACAGGGAAATTATAAGTTGCGGTCTGACCGGGTTCTAAGGCAGTATCTGCAATGACTCCAGATTCGTATACGATCCGGGTTCCTTTTACAAACACAGAGTCTTTCCCGGCCGGTTTTGTAGTCTGGGTAAATAGGTTGGAAATGACCCGAACAAAATCGGCACGTTTATCGCCAATGTTTTTCACTCGTCCAGAAAAAATATGTCGATTCGGATAGATGTTAACAAAGGGGTCACCAAGGAATACAACCTTTGGGGTTGGTTCTTCATGTTTATCTCGTCGAATAACCATTTCTTTTCTCAGAACCAGTTTTCCAATTTGTGTCTGGAGTACAAGAGTAGAATCGGATTCTTCCAGAATATCACCCATCACCACAGTTCCATTTCGCAATTCAATTCGGTACTGATACTCTGGTACCTTGATCAGGTCAAGCAATTCTCTGCTTATATTTGGCATCGTTTGTTTTTTCTCAAAAGCGATCACAATATTTTTGAGCGAATCTATCTGGTTTTTCAGGGCTCTAAGGTTGGATTTGTATTCAAAAAATGTATCTTCAAAAGCCAGTTTATCGACACGGTCAAATGGACGGACTTGAGGCAAAAGTTCTTCAGCACTTTCAGTTTTAAGCGGAGTGTTCAACCCGCCATCTGATGCCTGTTGAGTTGTACCTGTTGTGGTATCAGCTTCAGCATCTTTTTCTGGCTTATTATCACCAGTTTCGGCTACAACCGCATCTGTTTTTTTCGCTACTGAAAGGACAATTATGATATCTTCCACGTTCTTATCTGTTATGGATATTGTCTGCTCCCCGCCCCCTTCACTTTTTTGTTTTGCTTTTACCGTATAGGTTCCCGGATCGACCTTTTTAAACTTGAATTCACCCTTTCGATTTGTATTATCATCTTTGATTTTCTCCCCATCTGAGTTGATCAACGTTACTTTTGCCTTTTTAACTTCATTTCCATCAGAATTTTGCACTATTCCAGAAAGAGTATAACTGTTTTTTGGGAAAGCAATACTTAGTGCGAAACAAAGTGGCAAGATTCGAATCAGTTTAGTCATGTTCTTTCCGTTTAAAGTTGGCTTTGTACGCCATCCTGCGAACTTTCTCTGCCCATATTTTTTCTTCACCCAGCATATAAACCATATCCAGAATATTATCATAATAAACGTAATTCTCTTTTTTCTCAAGCACAGGCAGGATCTTGGAAATGACGCTGGGGTCTTTGAATGTACCCAGGTTATCAATGGCCTTTTTCCGGATATCGATGGGATAATCATCGCTCCTGGCGATCTCGATAACGGCTTTTTTGACTTCTGGATCATCAAATTCTCCCAGGGCTGACAACATAGTATTCAATAGGGAGTAGTATTGCCGTTTTCCGGTGTTATATGTATTAAGCAAGGCCAGCACCAGGTTTTCCTGGCGAACTCCAGCCATAGTATTGATGGCAAACTCACGGACTTCTAAGTTGGTGTTGGGATCGCCTAGCAGTTCAGCAAAGGCGATAGCAACCTCGTCAGGGTTCTTCTTTCCGAGGATTTCCACGGCCTTGTTGCGGATTCCGATACGAACATCAGGGTCTTTTGCAATAGTTGTCAGTACAGGGATTACCTGATCACTGCCTAGGGCTCCTAATGTTTGGGTCAATAGATTTTCAGTTCGACTCATGTTTGCCTTGGCTACTTCGTAGAGATCTAGAAGGACCAGAATCTGATCTTTAGTACGGACCTTGTGCAGGTTTTCCACCAGGGTGATGTGAAGATCATTTGTCCGTTCTTCTAACACATGCATGGCTTTTACCATTGCCATACTTGCCTTTGGGTTTTCGCGAAAAAGAGCCAGCATTTCAACAGATGCTTTTAGAAATGAGAAATCGACAGCGCTGGTAGTTTCCACCATATTGGCGATGGCATTTAAAGCCATGGGATGCTGGGTATTGGCTAAAGCCCTGCCAGCTTCAGTCCTGGCCTTGGGGTGCTGATCATCATCATTATATAACTGAATCAATTCATCTAGAGCCTGGACGTTCCCGTCTTGATATGCACTCCTCAGTTTTTGGATATTGTTCAAGAAATTTGGGTCGTCCGGATCCATAATGGATTTTCTTCCAAAAAAATTCTTAATAGTAGCACATCCCTGAAGAAGCATCAGGCATGAAAAGGTAATTAACAGTACCTTACGCATCCTGTCCCCATGGATGTATGGTAAGATCCTCTCCGTCAAATACGGCATAAAATGGGTTATGTACCCAGTCTCCAAGAACGGCCAATTTTCCTTGGTTTACCTGTATCATTTCGCCTAAATGATAATGACCGCAAACCATATAGTCAAAACCATTATCAAACTGGTTCGCAGCAGCCTGCTTTAATTCATTTCTAATTTCCAATTTGGATTCTTCAGAATGTACAGAATGTCGACCACTCCTTGAAATTTTACGGGCAATTTTGTAGCCGATGGTAGGATGAAGCCATCGAAAACACCATATGAAAGCAGGGTTGCGGATGATATGTTTTAGTAATCGATACCCCCAATCCCAACTTAAGATACCATCACCATGTGTGATGTAAAAATTCTTGCCGTTTACAGAAAACGTGGTGTCATCAAAATAAGTTTTATTCATGATTTTCTTTTTCATAAAGTCCATCAGCCAATAATCATGGTTCCCCACGACAAATCGCAGATCCACACCTGCTTTCTTTAGTTGATAGGCTTTGTTGTAAAAGTCAAAATAAGCCTTTGGCACCATATCAGGGTATTCAAAATAAAAATCAAATACATCTCCCACAAAAAACAAGGTGCCTCTCGTTGTTCTGACGTAATTCATGAAACGATATAGTTTTTTCCGACGATGTTCTTCTTCTTCAGAGTTATTCAGCATCAGATGAATATCGGAAATGAAGTAGATAGGTAAATCCATGGCTGTAAAACTAACTTTTTCACTTTAGGAGTGGCAAGTACAGTAAATTATGAGAATCATCGGATAAATGACCATTTATTGACATTTCCAGTATTTTTTAACTAATGTCAGGGACCGGTGTCTTGAATAACACATTTAGTTTAGACAGTATGTATAGATCCTTTATTCTGGTACTCACATTAATATCGATAGCCTACGGGCAGTCCTTTGGTCAAAACAAGGTTCAATACCGTGATTTTGACTGGTCGTTTATCCAAAGCGCTCATTTTGATATCTATTTTTATGGCGGTGAACAGAATTTGGCAGAATTTACCTCAGGTATAGCTGAAGAAGCCTATGAACAAATTTCCAGACATTTGGGTTGGGACCTGCGGAAACGTGTATCAATCTTGGTCTATAATTCACATAATGAATTTCAGCAGACAAATGTGGTTGGGACATATATGAGAGAAGGTATTGGTGGTGTGACGGAACTATTCAAGAATCGGGTGGTATTCCCCTTTTCGGGAAATTATGAGCAATTCCGGCATGTGATCCATCATGAGCTGGTTCATGCGATGGTTAATGATATGGTTTACGGTGGCAGTATGCAGAATGTGGTTTCCAGCCGCACTAAACTTCGGGTCCCTATCTGGGTAAACGAGGGCTTAGCGGAGTTTCTAAGTTCAAACTGGGATACAAAAGCTGATATGGTTCTTCGCGATATTGCTATCCATGAGCGTATTCCGACAATAAAAGAACTGAATTATTTTATGGCTTATAAAGGCGGTCAGTCATTATGGCGATTTATTACGAGTAAATACGGCCGCGAAAAAGTTGGGGAGATCTTCCGATCCATGAAAAGGGTTCAGAATTCAGAAAAAGGCTATCAGCGTGCTATGGGTATGAATTGGAATGAACTCACAAAACACTGGCATAAGTATTTGAAGAAGGAATACTGGCCCGATATCGCGGATCGGGAAGCGTTAGAGGATATGTCTGAAAAGCTGACCGATCATAAGAAAAACAAAAATTTTTATAATATATCCCCAGCGCTTTCGCCAGATGGTAGCATGGTGGCTCTTCTGACAGATCGATCAGGATATTTTGATATCTACTTGCTGGATGCCCAGACTGGGAAAAAGAAACGGGTATTGGTAAAAGGAAGTCGATCTGTTGATTTTGAGGAATTGAAGTGGTTGCAGTCTGGTATTTCATGGTCTCCTGATAATCGGAAGCTCGTATTTGCCGCCAAAGCAGGCAAAGGGGATGTGCTGCATATTTTAGATGTAAAAACGAAAAAGTCAGAAAAGATTGATATTGATTTGGACGGTGTATTTTCAGCTGCATGGAACCCCAATGGGAATGATATTGCGTTTATAGGGAATAAAGGTGGTGCCAGTGATATCTATGTTTATAATTTGAACGAAAAAATATATCGGCAGATAACGAATGACCGTTTTTCCGATTCAAATCCATCTTGGAATTTATCCGGTACAGAAATTGCTTTTGCTTCTGATCGTGGGGACTATGTTGATGGCCGCTATGAAGGGAAAATGGAAGATCATAATTACCGGCAAACTGATATTTATGTATTGAACGTTGAAACTGAAACGATTCGGCGCATTACCAATACCTCTGAAAATGAAGATCACCCAATCTGGATGAATATGCAGCCGGCCCTGTATTATACTTCCGATCAAAATGGAGTGTGGAATCTATACTTTCATCCCTTGGGTTCCGATGGTAATCAGGATAGTCAAGAATCAGGCCCTTATGCCATCACTAATGTTTTAACAGGCCTCCAACAACCCACCATTTCCAGAAATGATGATTTTTTAATATTTGCAGGATATGCTGGAACCGGCTGGGACCTGTATAGTTTAACTCAACCATCCAGCCTTCCGCCAGTGACGGTTGCCCCGACACAATATATCTTGAATATGGATTCAGGTGATGAATCAGTTGTAGACCTGCGGAAAAGCAAAAAAATATTTGGGATGGAAGATGAAATGTCAGCAAGTTATTCCAAATGGATATTTTCCCAGGGTTACGAAAATTATAACACTGCAATTTTGGATAAAAAGAAAGATACTTTACAAAGTATAATTAATGATACCTTGGTTGACGGTTGGCACGTTCCACAAGCGTATAAAACACGGTTTACTCTAGACCTCATTAGTGGAAACTTGCAGATCAGCAATGTTTTTGGTGCAACCGGGATGACGTATTTTGCTTTCAGTGACATTCTTGGGGACCACCAGATTGCTTTTGGTACGGAAATGGTACTGACTCTGGAGAATAGCGATTATTACTTTTATTATGGTTACCTGAAAAATCAGACCGACTATCATTTTGTTGGCTTTCAAAATGCTAACTTTTTTCAAATTGGTTATTATACGCTTGGCCGTCTCCGGCATTGGGGGTTCCAGACATTAGTTTCTTATCCTTTCAGCCGCTTTCAAAGGCTGGATGTTGGATTGTCCTTGCACAATGTTACCTATGATATTTTGGATCAGGTCTATAATCCAGTTTTAGACCAGCGTGAGTATGTTAAAAGATCATCCCAGGGATTTTCAACTATTTTGCCAACGTTCAGTTGGGTAATTGATAATTCTGTTTTTGGGGTTACCGGTCCTATTGATGGATATAGGCAGAATACATCAATGACAGTAAGTCCAGGTGGTGGTGAAACTGATATGTCATTTCAAACAATGAAAATAGATATACGGAAATACTGGCGTTTAGGCCGGGATTATACGTTTGCTTTGCGTGGGTTTTTGGGGCGCAGTCAGGGCGATGATGCACAAAAATTCTTCCTTGGCGGTATGCCCTATTTGCTAAGCGGAAGCGGTGAGACCAATGGGATTAAGGATAATAGCTATTACCGTAATGTTCTTATGGACACATCAAACACATCTATGATCAGTGATATCTATTTTACAGAATATGCTTTTCCGTTGCGAGGAGCCAGGTTCGCTGAACGGATCGGAACTCAGGCCGCTTTATTTAATTTTGAGATCCGGTTTCCATTTATAAACTATCTTGCACTGGGTTTTCCGCTAAAAGTTGTATTAGGTAATATTCGCGGTCACGCATTTGTGGATATGGGCGCAGCTTGGGATGATTTTAAGGAATTCACAGATAATGATTGGCCAGTTAAATATGGTTTAAATAATGAAGGTAATTATTCACCCTGGGTGATCACAGCCGGGCTGGGGGTAAAGATAAATCTGGGGTACTTTCTGCTGAGGATTGAATCCGCCTGGGATAAGAATCCTAATGGCTATTCCAAACCTCAATGGTATTTTTCCTTAGGGCCGGACTGGTAAAACCTCCTGCTTGATTCCATCCGCCGTGAAAGGCAATTTCTTATCCTTTCATGGCCAAAATAAAATCCAAGATACATTTTCTTTGTTCTGCATGTGGTGATGATTTTTCAAAATGGCATGGTCAATGTCCCACATGCAAGGAATGGGCGACTCTTTCTGAATTCAAGGTATCACCTAAAAAGAACGGACGCAAGATTGAGCCTCGTGAATCCAAATCACTTTCCAGTATTTTAACTCAAGAACCAAGGAAACGAATCCCAACAGGGCTCAAGGAAGCTGATCGTGTTTTGGGCGGTGGTTTAGTGCCTGGATCTCTGCTCTTGCTTGGGGGAAGTCCCGGTGTAGGAAAATCTACCTTAGCCCTGCACATTTGCTCCGGGATCAAACGCAAGGCCCTTTATATTTCTGCTGAAGAAAGTGAAGAGCAGGTTGCACTGCGAGCCCGGCGGCTAAATATAAATCCAGATCAACTCCACCTTTCAGGAGAGAATGAATTAAACGGTATAATTTCACATATTGACAGAATCTCACCTGAGCTGGTGATTATTGATTCCATCCAGACTATCATGAACTCAGAGTTGGATTCATTACCTGGTTCACCCAGTCAGCTTCGGGATTGTGGGCAGCGTTTCCTGGAAGTCAGCAAGCAAAAGGGTGTAATAATTATGATCACTGCTCATGTAACAAAAGAAGGGACTATTGCTGGGCCAAAAATGCTGGAGCACATGGTGGACACCGTGCTGTACATGGAAGGAGATGATCGCTACGATCATCGTATTTTACGTTCCGAAAAAAACCGATTTGGCGCAACCCATGAAGTGGGGATCTTTAATATGGACGAAGAAGGATTGAGCGAAGTTGTCAATCCATCTGAAATGTTTTTGGCTGAGCGAAGTAAAAAAATCCCCGGAACTTGTATTTATCCTTCCTTGGAAGGGACCCGGCCTATTTTAGTCGAAGTTCAAGCATTGGTTTCCAATGCCAATTTTGGAACACCCCAGCGAAATGTGAATGGTTTTGATTTTCGCAGACTGTCAATGCTTATGGCTGTTCTGGAAAAACGAATGGGATTAATTGTAGGAACAAAGGATGTTTTTGTAAACCTAGTAGGCGGCCTACGGGTGGATGACCCGGCAGCAGATTTATCAATTTTGTGTTCAGTGGCATCCAGTGCTATGGATAAAGCCATAGATGAAAATATAGTTTTATTGGGCGAAATAGGTTTAACTGGAGAAGTTCGTTCAGTCAGTCGATTGGAATATCGGTTAACAGAAGCTAAAACACTTGGCTTTAAAGAAGCAGTTGTACCTATAGCCAGTTTGAATGAAAAAGTAAAAAGGATAGGATTAATAATCCATTCCGTCCACTCAGTAAATAATGCATTTAAAGTATTATTTTAAGATATAAGATCATTACGATCAACTTGTGATGAAGAAATTTGCAATATTTTGAATGAGTTTTCTTTGTCCCAATCGCAATGAATCAAAAATAAATAAATGAAATTTTCATTAACAAATACAGACGAAATCACATCCGCAAGGACAGGCATTTTAGAAACTGGTCATGGTTCTATCGAAACACCTGTATTCATGCCTGTTGGGACAGTGGGTGCTGTAAAAACTTTCGCGCCCCATGAACTGGAAGGCTTGGGTGCCCAGATTATCATTGGAAATACGTATCATCTTTATCTGCGGCCTGGAACAGATGTTATACATCAAGCAGGCGGATTGCAAAAGTTCATTAACTGGTCGAAACCAATTTTAACAGATAGTGGCGGTTTCCAGGTCTTTTCTTTAGCTCGATTGAATAAGATAACAGATGATGGGGTGGAATTCCAATCTCATCTGGATGGCAGTAGGCATACCATGACACCAGAAATATCCATGGAGATCCAGCGAAACCTAGGTGCCGACATTATTATGGCCTTTGATGAGTGTCCACCGGGTAATGCGGATAAAAAATCCATCAAGTCAGCCGTAGTTCGTACCGCTAAATGGATGAAAAAATGCAAAGTTTTTCTTGATGAAAATCCACCCCTTTATAATTATGAACAAACACTTTTTCCAATTATTCAGGGAGCAGTGGATAAAGATTTGCGTAAAGCAAGCACTGATGAATTGATGCCTTATTCTTCATGCGGAATGGCCATTGGTGGCCTGGCTGTAGGAGAAGAAAAAAATGCTATGCTTGATACAATTGAACAGTGTGATGGTCTTCTGCCGAAGGATCAACCACGATATCTTATGGGTGTAGGGCGACCATCGGATCTGATTAATGCAGTCAGCCGGGGCATGGATATGTTTGACTGTGTTATGCCAACCCGTAATGGACGTAATGGGCAAATTTTTTCAGGTATGGGTATTATCAATATTAATAATGAAAAATACAGAAAGGATTTTTCACCCATTGATGAAAACAATCCCCATGCTTTTGGTCGAATTTTCTCAAAAGCTTATCTTCGACATCTCTTCAATATCAATGAAATACTGGGTTTGAGGATCGCATCTACATTGAACCTTGGATACTATCTGAATCTTATGACAATCATGAGACAAAAGATCCAGGCGGGTGATTTTAGTGCCTGGTCTAGGTCTTGGTTCAGAGACATGGAAGATAGGAAAGGGATGTAATGCCAAAAACAAAGATTCGCGTTGTTGATGCTTATGTATTCCGCCAAACGAAAAATGGTTTTCGGTTTTTACTATTAAAACGCGCTAGGACGAAGATGTATGAGCATCTTTGGCAGGGTGTAGCAGGTGAGATCGAAAAAGGTGAAAAAGCCTGGCAGACGGCGATCCGCGAGCTAAAAGAAGAAACAGGATTTGATCCGATACGAATATTTGTTGCGGATCATGTTAGCCGGTTTTATGAGACACATGGTGACCGCGTCAACCTGGTTCCTGTTTTTGGAATTGAAGTAGAAAATGGAGACGTAACCCTATCTAAAGAACATTGTGAATTTCAATGGGTTGATTTTGAGACTGCCAGAAACACTTTAGTCTGGAATGGGCAAAAGGAAGGCATTGCTGCTGTATTTGATATGTTAAATTCTAATGATGATAGAATCAAATGGTCAGAAGTAAAGATTTAACACGAAGACCAACGAGAACTCAAAGTAATTTCTTGGAGAACTTTTTATTTTAAAAAGGAAATAATATGTTAGAAGAAGGTACAAAAGCACCGGATTTCACCATCGATGACCAGGATGGTAATCCTGTTAGTTTAAATGATTTTGAAGGGCAGAAAATATTGCTCTGGTTTTATCCCAAAGCAAGCACCCCTGGATGAACGATCGAAGGTCAGGAGCTCCGGGATGAGTTCCAGAATTTTCAGGATAAAAATATTGCTGTACTGGGTATGAGTGCTGATTCTGTGACGAGACAGAAAAATTTTTGTGCTAAACAGGAATTTCCCTACCAGTTGCTATCGGATCCAGATAAAGAAACTATCCGTGCATACAAGGCGATTGGGATGAAAAAAATGTATGGCAAGGAGTATGAGGGCATCCTGCGTATTTCTTATATTATTGATGAAAATGGAATGATTGAAATAGCCTATCCAAAAGTGCAGCCCAAGGAGCACGCACAACAGGTTCTGGCCGATCTTGCTTGATTAATAATTCGCACTGAATGGATCAGATTGTTCTGGTCGCAACGTGGCTAATGCTGGGCTATGCTCTGGTTGGTAGCATTGATGGTGTTTATTATCATCTCTATAAATTTAAACTATATGCCCATCCGGAGTCTCGATATGAACACATACTGCATACCATTCGCGTCTTAACATTTCCATTGGTATTATTATTATTGTTTGTAAAAAACTATGGCGGTATTTACCTATGGTTGGGAACGGGATTGGTTATAGTGGATTTGTTGGTGGAGACCCTAGACATATATTCCGAGGAGAAGAGCAGAAAACATCTCGGTGGTCTGCCTCGAACAGAATACTATATTCACATGATGACCAATGGGCTGCATTTTGCGTCCATGGCTATGATTATTGCAGTCAAACCTCTTTTTGCGTGGAAATTGAATTCTGAAATAGTTCTGAATCCATATCCGGAATTCACATCAATGATTTCAGCCGTTATGATCCCCGGAATAGTTATTTTATTTTTCCTGCATGTGTATCTCTATCTTTTTCCTCAGGGAAAGTTAAAAATATGATCTTTTTAAGCCTGAAACCTGCGTCCTTTTTATTTATAACATTAGGTACAATGCGTCATCTCTAAACCCTATTTCATTTGCTTTATCATTTAGATAGCCCATCATTACTGAGTGTCCTTGAATTTTTAATTCAGATTTACCTTTTTCATAATGAGTAAGATGGACAGGTGAATCTCCTAGGCAAAATGCAGCAGTATTTTCCGGGCAGATCCCGAAATGATGATTCTCAAATTCTTCCAGATTTTCCCAATCATTTCTAAGTTGAAAGCCATTTTTTTGATTCACATCAGAAAAAGAGAAGATTATATCGGGGTTAGACTCTGTGTATAAACACCCAGCATAAATCGGCAACATAGCTTTGAATACCACCCAGGCAGTAGAAACAGGCTGCAGATTACAGGATAATTTTGTCCTGACTTTGAGATCCAGGGCCTTTTGTATACTGTTTGTATTGACAAGCAGGTTATAATGCGACAAACGGATAGATTTATCCTTAGTAATAAAAACGAGTGCTTCATCGCTAAGCAGAGCTTTGTATTTGGGGTCGAAAAAGGTAGGAAAAGATTTAATCTCACTGATTAGGTTGATTTTTGCAGGGATTTTTTTTGCAAAATTTTTTATCTTATCAATAGGAATTATAATTTCGTTTTCTATAAGTACACCAATAGCCCCCAAGTGCCAAATTCCAAATAGCAGTATTTCTGTCTGTGGAAATTCCAGTTGCTGGATAATAACCCGATCTTTCGGCTGGATACCCAGCCCATCCAGCCAATGAGCTGTTTGTTGAACAAATTCATAAAACCGAAGGTTGGTAATATTTTTCTTTTTGTAAATAATCTGATCACTGAATTTGATATTCTGACCTTCGATTAGTGACTGGGTACTGGGATAGGGGACCATATATTCAATAGGCTCAACATTACCGATGCACTGCGCTCGATAGATTCGATCAGCAAGACTGGCTGTCATATATTGAGTTTATTTGTCTGGCTTGATCTTGCGTATAGATTCAAAAATGTTTGTGATCTTTGTGTAATTATTTCCTGCGAGTCGGCCTACTGGATTTAATTTTTCTAGATTAATCCTCCCGTTTTCGTACACGCCGTCATCAATATGGAACATGACAATGATTCCCATGACAACAAATCCACTTCCGGGAGATCCATCACCCACTTCTACAACCTGATAAAGTTTACATTCAAAACTGATCTGTGATTCTTGAACAAGGGGTGGTTTTACCTTTTGGGATGGGCCGGGGGTAAGCCCGGATTCATCAAATTCATTAATGGTCGGGTCAAAATCCGTGGCACATGTTACCATCTGATCAACAAATCCTTCTGAAACAATATTGACCACAAATTCGTGTGTGTCCTGTATATTCTGTAATGTATCCTTGATTCCGCCATCGTATCCGCGGCGCCCTGGAGCAAACATTATAGTAGGCGGATTTGAGCAAACACCATTGAAATAGGAAAAAGGAGCCAGGTTTAGAATTCCATTTTTAGATATAGTAGATACAAAGGCGATTGGTCGGGGGACGATGGATCCGATCATCAATTTATGGGATTCTTTGAATGGATGCTCAGCAGGATCAAACAGCATGGATATTATAGCCAGGAAGATGGGTAATCACTATCATCCACTGCTTTAGCCTGAGTTGTAATTTGAAGGGGTTTGAAAGTATCAATCATCACAGCCAGTTCATTGGTTTCCTTTGCACCCAATGATTCCTTGATCTTGCCGGGCTGGGGGCCATGAGGCAATCCCCCAGGATGAAAAGTTATAGAACCATCTTCCATACCTTTACGGCTCATAAAATTTCCTTTTACATAATAGAGAATTTCATCCGAGTCTACGTTACTGTGAGCGTAGGGTGCAGGCACAGCATGGGGATGGTAATCATATAGGCGGGGGACAAAATTACAGATGACCAATCCCGGTGCTTGGAACACCTGATGGACCGGTGGAGGTTGATGCACCTTACCAGTGATGGGCATGAAATCATTTATATTAAAGACCCAGGGAAAAAAGTAACCATCCCACCCTATGATATCAAAGGGATGGGTTCGATATTCATAGGATTGATAGCCATCTTGGAGCCTAACCTTAACATTGACTGGACCATCAGTTTTGGGTTTCATATACTCAGGAGTGCGTATATCTCGTTCGGAGAGAGGGGAACTTTCCAGGAGTTGCCCATGTCTGTTTCGGTACCGTGAGGGTGTTTCCACAGGACCTGAAGTTTCTATAATAATCTGCTTCATAGGTTCATTGATTTCAAGTTGCCAGATAACCCCCCGTGGGATTATTGTATAATCACCAGGTCCCAAGTTTAACCTTCCAAAATTGGAATGTAGAAAACCTTTGCCTTCGTGGATAAAAATCACCTCGTCGTGATGACCATTTCGATAATATATATCCATGGAAGCGTTCACATGGGCTTTATAGAATTTGACGTCACTATTAAAGAAAAGGGGTATCCGAGCACTGATTGCATCCCCGGTAGAATTTAAGTTGTGGGTAAAAAGATGGTGATGACGATGTTCTTTTTTCCAGGGAACCAAACTAATTTGTCGAAATTTTCCAACTTTAGATACAGCCGTAGGCGGATTTATATGATAGACATTAGAATAGATCCAACCGAACCCTTCACGGCTGATCAATTCTTCCCAGTAGAGGTCGCCTGATTCGTCGTAAAACTGGATATGCCGTTTTTCTGGTATCTGTCCTCTTTTTTGATAGAATGGCATGGCGAATTATACGATTTTGTTTTCTAAAACACCCAATTGTTCTACTTCCATCCGAACCACATCACCCTTTTGTATCCATCCACCAGTATTTTCCGGCCGGAGTTCAAGGATGCATCCCGTACCAACTGTTCCGGATCCAAGATAATCGCCGGGCAACAGGTTTGTATTCATGGAAGCACGCTCGATCATTTTGGTGAATGGATGGTAAAGATCGTTTGTGTTCCCATCAGATATAAGGTTACCATTCACATGGCAGGTCATACGGAGATTTAGTCTTCCTTTATCATCCCAGTTATGTTCCAATTCGTCGGGGGTCACCATGTAAGGGCCAAAACTGGATGCAAAATCTTTTCCTTTGGCCGGGCCAAGGTTCATGGCCATTTCTTCCCGTTGCAGGTCTCGTGCTGACCAGTCATTACAGATCGTGTAACCAGCAATGTATCTATCCGCGTCTTTTTGGTTGATGTCTGACCCGCCTTTGGCGATGATGACAGCGAATTCCAATTCAAAATCCAGTTCTTCTGTACCCCTTGGATAAGGGACATCTTCACCGTGTCCGTATAGTGCTGCAGGATTTGAAAAATAGAATATAGCGATCTTGAACCAGTCCGGGTGCATTTCCAGTCCACGGAGTTTTCTTGCAGATTTCACGTGTTGTTCAAAGGCATAAAAATCACGGAAAGATTGCGGGTTTGGGACAGGAGGTAATAGTTGTACACCATCTTCCAAAACGGCAATGGGTTTTCCACCACCGGTATGAGATTGAATATTCATGTCCGGCAAAGAAGCATCCAATTCTTTCAATTTGGTGAAATTGGTATCCCAATTCTCCAATGTATTTTTCAGCGTAGACGGGATTTCAAGGAAGCTGGAATCACCTTTATTTTCATTCACCCATATCGCAGCCCTGATCATATCTATTATATATTCATCTTTTTTAAAACCAAATCTGGATTGAGCCCCACCTTCCAGGTTGTAAGTCACAAATTTCATTTAAAGGTTTCCTCTTCTTTCTTGTTCTCTTTCAATGGATTCAAATAATGCTCTAAAGTTGCCCTTTCCAAAACTGTTGGAGCCTTTCCGTTGGATGACCTCAAAGAAAAGGGTAGGTCGATCTTGGAGTGGCTGGGTGAAGATTTGGAGCATATAACCATTCTTATCTACATCCACCAGGATACCCAAATCCGCCAGCGTTTCAACATCTTCCTCGATTGGGCCAACTCTATCGGTCAGGTTATCATAATAAGTTCTTGGGGTAGGAAGAAAATCCACACCGTTCTCCCGCATCATTCTCACGGTGGAAATGATGTCTCGTGTGGACATGGCCAAATGCTGGACACCGCCAGTTTCATAATAATCAATAAACTCCTGGATTTGTGATTTCTTCAGACCATCCGCTGGTTCATTGATGGGCATCTTTACGACTTCATTATCATTGGCCATCACAATAGAACGCAGGGCAGAATATTCGGTGTTGATATCCTTGTCATCCACACTCCAGAATCGGTGCCAGCCAAAAACCTTCTCATAAAAATCACAAACGGGCTGCATATCGCCATCGGGCTGATTTCCAACAACATGGTCAATATGAACCAGCCCTGTTGAATCAACTTTCAATCCAAAATCATTAGATTCAAAACCAGGGAGAAATGAACCTATATAATTATTCCGCTCCACAAATGTATGGATCGTGTCGCCGAATGTTTCAATGGCAGAAACAACGGCTTCGCCATCATCATCCTTGATCTCATTCGGCTCCATGGCACTTTTGGCGCCACGCTCCAATGATGTTTTCCATGCTGCTTCTGCATCGTTTACCCTAAAAGCGACATCTTTGACACCATCACCGTGACGATCAATGTGTTTGCCAATTTCCGTATTTTTCTCCAGAGGAGAGGTAATAACCAGGTTGATTCTGTCTTGGTTCAAAACATAACTGACCCTGTCACGAGTTCCGGTTTCCAAGCCACGGTAAGCCACCGGCTGAAACCCCATTGTGGTCCGGTAATAGTAGGCAGTCTGTTTTGCATTGCTTACGTAGAATTCGCAATGGTCAAATTCTTTGATCGAGTAATTTAAATCGCCGATAGGACACTCCTTAAACTTTCAATACATTGAATATTTTCTTCTTCAAGTCCCACAGATATCCGAATACAATTTGGCCAGCCAAAAGCTGTCAATTGTCGCAGAATCACGCCTTTTGCCAGTATATTTTGATGTATTTTTGCAGCTTGCTCATCTGATTCCCAGATTGTGGTGATGAAATTTGCAGCACTGGGAACCTGCTCAATACCTAAATTATCTAATTCGTCTTTCAAATAAGACATTCCTTTTTGGTTAGTCTGGATGGTTTTTTCCAAAAATTCTATATCATCCACAGCTGCTGTGCCTGCAGCCTGAGCCACCAGTGATGGTTCAAAAGGTACTTTTACCTTCATCAGATTATTGATTAGTATATCATGAGCAAAACCATATCCGATCCGAATTCCTGCCAATCCATAGGCTTTGGAAAAAGTTCGAAGTGTGATCACGTTATCGTAACGATAACTCATGGAGTCTGGGTAGTCTGGTGAATCCTGGGCAAATTCGTAATAGGCTTCATCCAAGATAATAAGTATACGCTCTGACACGTGAGAAAAAAACTCATCGAATTCTTCACGGGTCACATAGGTACCCATGGGATTGTCCGGGTTGGCAATATAAATGATCTTGGTGTAATCCGTGATCTTGTCAGCCATGGCTTGCAGGTCGTACCGGTGATTTTTCATAGGGACCCAATGGACCCGTCGACCAGATGCATTGGCCAAAACACGAAATCCGATGAAAGAATTATCGGCACTGATGAGCTCGTCATCGCTTAATAAGAATGTTCTCATGATAGTAGACATGATCCCTTCAGAACCGGCACCGAGAATCACATTTTCCATCTTAACGTTGTATTGCTTAGCCAATTTGTTTCGTAGTTCATAGCCAGTGGCATCGGGATAGCGATGAAATCGATTAAAGGATTTTTCGACGGCTGCCAATCCTTTTGGAGAAGGGCCTAGTGGATTTTCGTTGGATGCCAGCTTAACGAAATCAGCCCTCCCCAGTTCCCGTTGGGCTTCGGTAATGGGTTTACCAGGCTTGTAGCTGGCCAGTTGTTTGATGTATGAAGGAACCAGTGCCATGGTCAAATCACCAACCGCGTCTCCTGTTTAAAGGTAGAAAGAACAACCGATGTTTTCAAGTTCTGTACATTGGGCAAAGCAGATAATTGATGCAGAATCAATTCCTCATAACTGGGGATATCTTTAGTAGCGATCTTTAAAAGAAAATCTGCTTCCCCGGTGATGTGATGGCATTCCAAAACTTCAGGTATATCAGCAATGGATTTGAAAAAATCTTCTACGGGTGTTTCTCCATGGCGGGCTAGTTTTACTTCAACATAGGTAAAACAGCCGTAGCCGGCTAACCGAGGATTCAATAAAGTGATATATTTGTCAATGAGCCCTGATGTCTCCAGTTTCTTGACCCTTTCCAGGGTGCTGGATGGGGAAAGGCCCACGTGCCTGGCTAGTTCTGTATTGGTGATGCGGCTATTCTCCTGAAGCTTATCCAGTAATTGTATGTCTTTACTATCTAAATTCATGAATATATTTCGTAATTAATTAATAATAGTAAATAATATATGGAGATAATTGTAATATACCAAATAATATACCGTTATTATATAGCTCTTATATAGAAATGTTAGGCAGAATAAACTTTCATCACTTAATATGCGGTATCTATTATGAAAATTAAAGGTCCGCTGGTTCACGCAAAATTTATTGAACGCCCTAATCGGTTTATCACTATTATTGAGATTGATGGTATTCAACACCGAAGTCACCTGCCGGATCCGGGACGGCTAAAAGAATTATTGATCTCCGGTGCAGATCTTGTGGTCCGAAAGGCTCCGGGTGGCTCAGAGCGCAAAACAAAATATTCCACTGTTATGGTTAAGCACAAAGGACAATTAATATCCCTAGTTTCCTCATTACCCAACCAGTTTGTAAAAGAAGCGTTGGAACAAAAGAAACTTTCTATGTTTAAGAGTTATAAATTGATTCGTCCTGAAATAAGTGTAGGAAAGCACCGTTTTGACTTTTTGTTAAATGATCATCAGGAGAACAAGTTTTATCTGGAAGTAAAGTCAGTTACCTTTGTTAAAAATGGGATAGCCCAGTTTCCAGATGCGGTCACGGCGCGTGGAGCAAAGCATGCCTTGGCATTAAAGGAATTGGTTGAATCTGGAGAAAAAGCAGGGATCATATTTGTTTGTCAACGGTCCGATGCAATATCATTCCGTCCAATGTGGGAACGGGATCCAAGATTAGCACAGGCGGTACTTTCGGCCAGTCGAGCTGGTGTAAAAATATGGTGCATCACCCTTAATATCAGTGAGTCAGAAATGACATTTTGTAAAGAGATTCCTGTAAATTTGACCCGGCCAGATTCTATTCAAACAAATTGATCTTGACCAGAAAATACGCAATCATATATTTCAGCCTTAGTGGGTTTCTTTTTTTATATTCCTGTGCTGCGATTCAGGCACCTCCCGGAGGGCCAAAAGACATTATTCCACCGGAGTTGGTTCATGCTGTGCCTGCTGACGGGTCCATTTATTTTGCTGGTGGTCAGGTTGAGCTGGTCTTTTCCGAATACCTACTAGAAAGTTCTGTTGAAATGTCGATTCGGATTCAACCAAGCTTACCAGAACCACCGGAAATAAAGTATAGAGGTCGAACTTTATGGATCAATTTCCCAGATTCTCTGGCAGAAAACCAGACCTATATTATATCCATAAGCAGGGACCTGCGGGATGAACATAATGTGCAGTTAGGTCAAGGTCTGCAGATCGCCTACGCTACTGGTGCCGAAATTGATCAGGGGAAGATCAGCGGTAAAATATATTATGAGAAACCTGCTGTTGTACATCTTTGGAAAATAGTTGAAGAAAATGACCTGTCTCAATTTTATAAAAGGTCCCCAGATTATGTAACAGATACTGATGATGATGGGAATTATTTGTTTTATTACCTATCGCCTGGCGCTTATAAATTGTTGGGTACGGACAGATCATTTGCAGGGTTACCGCTCGATCCCGAACGTATGATATATGGACTGTCCTGGAACAATATTATTCAACTCGATTCTGTCAATACTAAGGATGGGATCAATATGCGGATCACAAATAAACCCCGTTCAATCAGGTTAGTAAGAGGAGAATGGCAAAGTAAAAACTGGGGTAGGCTCATCTTTTCTGATAATATATCAAATTACGAAAAATTATTGCCCGTCCGTATTTTAAAGGATAGTGCTGTTATCGTATCCAAGACCTTCCTTGATGAATTGGATCAAAATATTCTCCACTTTATGCTTCGGGATTCTGTGCCGGGTGGCTCTCACATTATAATTTCCATACCGGCAGTTTCTCAGGGCGAACAAACTATTATTGATTCTGGGAAGGTGACAATAAGAACACCAATGGAACTGGATACGACTTATCTTGATATTGTTTATCCTAAAAGCGGATTTGAGATAGAACCTGAGCAGGACCGGATTGTGCCATTGGATATTTATTTTTCCCGGACTATGATTGATTCTATTGGCAAAAATGCGGTACAACTGTTTGCAGATACAACCTCTTTTCCATTTGATATCCAATGGTTATCACCTCTCCATCTTCAGATTAATCCAATGGATAATTGGAAACCAAGATCAAAATTCTCACTTGTTGTAGCTCGTGAAGGAATTTTCCCATTTTTTGGTCGCAGTATTCAAGATTCAATACAAACTATCCAGATTTCGACGACCCGTTATAAAGGGTTTGGAAACTTGATCGGACGTATAGAAAAGCCTTACCCACAACCATTAATAGCTGAATTGATACCCCTTGAAAAGGAACAAAGTAAACAAAGGACTGTTGTAAATTCCAACTCTGAATTCGAGATTAGCCATGTTTCCGAAGGAAAGTACTCGTTGTTAATTTTTAATGATCTGGATGGCATCCGGAATTATTCCTATGGCCAGGTGGATCCATTTCGGCCTGCAGAATGGTTTCAGTTTCTCCCAGATACAATATCCATTCGTAATAACTGGGATATGGAAATAACCAATATTCAATTGAAGCAGCAACCTTAAATGCATTGTGTAATATTAGCAGGTGGCAGTGGTACGAGGTTTTGGCCGTATAGTCGGACTGATCGACCAAAACAACTCTTAAAAATTATTGGAAATCAGTCCATGCTCCAAATGACGGTTGATCGTTTGAGGAAACTGAAATTGACAAAGAGAATTTATATTATTACCCGAAAAGAATTGCATGATTCTATTGCCTCAGAAATAAAAGGAATTAACCTGGAAAATATCATTGTGGAACCGAGCGGAAAAAATACAGCTCCGGCCATAGGACTAATGAGCTTGAAAATATCTGCAAATGATCCGGAAGCGGTTATGGGTGTGTTTCCCGCAGATCATTTGATTGTAGGTCACCGCGATTTTGAAAAATCTATAAACCAAGCTCATCGTATGGTTAAGAAACATTCCGGTTTGATAACAATTGGAATTAAGCCTACTTATGCTTCAACAGCATATGGATATATTCAATTTGAGCAGGTAAAGAGCAAAGAAAATCTAGGTGGATACAGGGTAAAGACATTTGCGGAAAAACCACACGAAAAGTTAGCCAAACGTTTTTTAGCCAATGGCGACTTTTTATGGAATGCTGGTATTTTTGTTTGGGAAACCAATACATTATTATCTTCCATGGAAACACATATGCCGGAGCTCTATGAATATTTAGGAGAAATCAAGAAATGTATTCAGAAAGATAAACCATTTGACCATATTTGGAATAATATTACTCCAGAATCAATTGATTATGGAGTAATGGAAAAATCGGATAATATTTTTGTAATTCCCGGAACGTTTAAGTGGAGTGATTTAGGATCCTGGAATGCCTTGTACGATGTACTTACAAAATCCAAAGATGGGAATGTGGTCCGCGGGTCTGGTATGGTACTAGGCGGTGAGAATAACCTAGTACATTCGAATGGCCGTTTTACTGCTATTTTTGGTGCGGATAATTTAGTCGTTATCAATACAGAAGATGCAACCTTGGTGGTTCCTAAGGAAAAGGTAGAGAACATAAAAGACTTGGTATCTTGGCTAAGAAAAGAAGGTCACGAGGATTTGCTTTAATGACATATGAAAAATTATTAGAAGAATTTGAATTACTTAGCGATCGATTGGGTATAAAGATCATCAAAGGTAAAGGTGACTTTGCGGGTGGCAATTGTACCGTGAATGAAGAAAAGATAATCGTAATTAATAAGAACAAACCTATAGAACAGCGTCTAAATATTCTGGCAAAATGTTTTATAGAATATGATCTTGATAGACTTTATATTATTCCCGCTCTTCGAGCATACATTGATGAGTGCCGGACTTTAGACCTTTAATTTTCTTGATTTGCAGGGAGTCCGGGTTTTACAATCCAACCCTTTCCCTTTTAATTATTACAACTATATAAAGGAATATACATGAAACAATTTAATTCTGGGGATATAAGGAATTTTGCTATTGTAGGTCATGGTGCTACTGGTAAAACATCACTCGTAGAAAGTATGTTGGTACTTGGGGGTGAAATAAATCGTATGGGCACAATAGAAGCTGGTTCAACTGTGGCTGATTATCACCCTGGAGAAACAGAACGACAAATATCTATTCATTCCACTCCGCTGCATATGGAATGGACTGATAAAAAGTTTAATATGATAGATGTTCCCGGTTACTCTGATTTTATTGGCGAAGCTATTAGTTCACTGGCTGTTGTAGATATGGCTGTGATTTTGATCCATGCCGTTAACGGTTTAGAAGTCGGCACTGAGAGCATGTGGAATAATGTCACGAAAATTGGTATTCCCAAGACATTGGTGATTAACGGTTTGGATCGAGAACACACCAGATTTGATCATATATTAAAACAGACTAGGGAACGGTTTGGGAAAAATGTTTTCCCTATGCATTTGCCGGTGAATGCTGGACCAAACTTTAATCAGATAGTGGATGTATTACGCCGGGAATTAATTACGTATAATACTGATGGCAGTGGTCGGTATCAGGAAGATGATGTGCCTGAAAACCTGGAATCGGAAGTAGGCAGGCTCCATGAGGAACTTATCGAATTTGTAGCCGAATCAGATGATTCATTGCTTGAGAAGTTTTTTGAGGAAGGTGGCTTAACGGAGGAGGAAATGCGCGGTGGTATTCACCGTGCCATTCAGGACCAAACGTTTATACCTCTTTTCTGTACGTCTGCTACGACCAATATAGGCGTAGCCAGACTCTGCGATTTTATTGCAAAATATGGAGCGTCACCAGATGACCGTAAAATAGTAAAAGCACTCGATGAAAGCGAAAACGATGTGGATGTTTCGCTGAATGGCAGTGATACGGTTATTCAAGTGTTTAAAACAACGGCGGAATCTCATGTAGGTGAACTGTCATTGTTTCGCGTCTATTCAGGATTAGTTAAAACAGGCACCGATCTATATAATACCAATCGAAAGAATTCTGAAAGATTGGGACAACTGTTTGTCTTAAATGGAAAAAACCGTACACAGGTAGATCGTTTATCAGCTGGTGATATCGGCTCCGTGGTCAAGCTTAAAGATACCCACACAGGAAACACACTTTGTTCCGGTAAAAAGGTAAAACTCCCAGAATTAGACTTGCCCAATCCCAATATCCACTCTGCTATCAGTTCATCAGCAAAAGGTGACGAGGAAAAATTGGCTGTTGGACTCGCTACACTCCATGAAGAAGATCCTACTTTTGTGTACCGTGTAGATAGCGAAGTAAAACAAACCATTATTTCAGGACAAGGTGAATTGCATTTACAGGTTAGCACAGAAAGGCTGAAGCGAAGGTTCAATCTTGAGATTGAACTTGCGAAGCCAAAGATCCCATTTCGGGAAACGATCAATGGCAAGGGGGAAGCTAAATACCGACATAAAAAACAGTCAGGCGGCGCTGGTCAGTTCGCAGAAGTTTGGATGCGTATCGAACCTAAAGGTCGAGGTGAAGGAGTTGAATTCACCCATTCACTTGTGGGCCAGAATGTAGACCGTGTCTTTGTACCTTCTGTTGAAAAAGGGGTTAATGTAGTCTGTAGCGATGGTGTTCTGGCTGGATGTAAGGTAGTGGATCTCAAGGTAGATTTTTATGATGGTAAAATGCATCCAGTAGATTCCAAAGATGTGGCTTTCCAGATGGCGGGGAAAATGGCCTTCCGGGAATGCTTTATGGCGGCTCAACCCTGCCTTCTTGAACCAATTATGAATATAGAGGTGAAAGTACCAGAAGAAGACATGGGTGATATCATGGGTGATATCTCTGGCAAACGAGGTAAAATAATCGGAGTGGACTCGGATGGCAGTTTTCAGGTAATTAAAGCACAAGTACCGCAGGCTGAACTTTATAATTATGCCACCACAATTCGTTCATTAACCGGGGGTCGCGGATTACATTCAGAAGACTTCAGCCATTATGAGAAAATGCCTAAGGATCTGGAGTCCAAAGTCATTGCAGTCAAGACAAAAAAAGACAAAGAATAAACTAATGCATGGATAAACTCTGGGCACCTTGGAGAATAGACTACATCCGCTCGGAGAAAGAAGAAGGATGCATTTTTTGTGACAAACCAGCAAACGGAGATGACCGTACCATGCTCATTCTTTATCGGGGAGAGTATAGTTTTGTTCTCATGAATCTGTATCCCTATAATAATGGGCACCTAATGATTGCTCCTTATCAACATACAGGGAATACCCAGGAATTAAGCTACAGTTCCAGAAGTGAAATTATGGAATTAGCTGATCAGACAATGACGATTCAGAAAAATGTTATGAATGCTGAGGGTTTTAATTATGGTGCTAATATCGGATATAGCGGAGGTGCGGGGATCGCAGACCATATCCACTTTCATATTGTTCCTCGCTGGGCCGGTGATACCAATTTCATGCCCGTTGTAGGCCATACCAAGGTTCAGGTGCAAGGTCTTCGGGAAACATATGATGACTTAAAACCTCATTTTGACAAATTGAGATAGAAAATTTAATGTCATATTTCTCCCATTCTTGGCTGCCGTTTATTTACCTGTACGGCTTGGGCGGATTGTTATTTATTTCAGGAATTATTATTACTCTTAAATCCGGCTCTTTTAATCTTAAAAATCATATTCACCAACAGTGGCTCTGGGTACTCGTTTTTGGTTTTATCTGGTATATGGCGATGCATGGTGTTCTGACCCTTATAGCGCTTGGATATAATCAACTCGCTGTCGTAATAATGTTTCTAGTCATAGGTCTTTCAATTACAGGTACTATTCTGTTGCAGAGAAAAACACTGCATAATAGGTAATGGAAACAGGTACAACTACATTTCATAGTATTGGGACAACCGCTGATTGGGTAGTAATGGTGGTATATTTCATATCCATTATGCTATTTGGAACCTATTTTGGCCGGTATACCAAAACGACGTCCGATTTCTTTTTTGGTGGTCGCCGATTTTCTTGGTGGTTGATCACCATGTCTATTGTGGCAACCGGTGTAGGAAGCCATAGTTTTGTAAAATATTCTGCGAAAGGGTTCGAGCATGGTATCTCCTCATCCATGACCTATTTGAATGACTGGTTCTTTGTGCCTTTTTTTATGTTTGGCTGGCTGCCGATCCTTGTTTATTCCAAAGTTCGCTCCATTCCGGAGTATTTTGAAAAACGGTTCAGTCCTTCAGCGCGATTCCTGGCTACAATTCTACTGCTCCTTTATATGGTCGGGTATATTGGGATCGGATTTCTAACTTTGGGTAAAGCGCTAATACCCATGTTGCCGGAAGCGTTCACTGTTTTTGGCATGACCATACCAGTAACCTTAATGGGGGCCATAATTATAATCGCTGTCATCACTGGCGCTTATATTACTTTTGGTGGTCAAACAGCTGTGATCTTTACCGACTTATTGCAGGGATTTATACTCCTGTTTGCAGGTTTTATATTGTTTATTCTAGGGATATCATATCTGGGCGGGTTTGAGATATTTTGGAAACTGTTGCCTGTGGAGTGGAAACTGCCTCTTGCAGATTTTAACCAGCCACCCAACTTTAATTTTGTAGGAATATTCTGGCAGGATGCTATCGCAGGATCCATCGGGTTCCTCTTCATGAACCAAGGACTGATTATGAGATTCATGGCGTGTAAGAGTGTGAATGAGGGTAGGAAAGCTGCGGCAGTGAATATCCTTTTTGTGCTACCTCTTTCTGCCATTGTGGTTGGGAACGCAGGTTGGGTCGGAAAAGCTATTTCCGTGGCTGATCCTTCTATTGTTGCACCCACTACATCGCCTGACCAGATCTTTGTAGTTGTTGCCAATATAGTTTGCAGTCCCGGAGTGTTTGGTTTTGTTATGGCAGCACTTACAGCTGCCCTCATGAGTACAGTAGACACACTGATCAATGCAACCGCTGCGATTTTTATCAATGACGTCTATCGTCCAATAAAACGTTTAATGGATACGAATGCCAAAGGAAACAAATTAGAGGATAAACAGGAATTATTTGCTGCCAGATTATCATCCATTGCAATCACCGCTCTCGGTGTGGCTGCTGTGCTGGCGTTTAAAAATTTCCCAACGGTTTATGAAGCTCACGGTTATTTCCATTCAACACTGACGCCACCCCTGGTAGTGGCTATTTTCATGGGTGTGTTCTGGAAACGATTTTCCCCAGCAGGCGTGATCACAACATTTGTAGGAGGTGTGGCACTGATGATTCTTGGTGCACGGTATCCCGGGGTTTTTATTGCCCCGTTTGATCATGGAATTACAATGAATCCAGATCGACCTTATTCTTATATACGTGCATTATATAATATCCTGGCTTGCACAGGAGTAGGTGTTTTAGTTACCTGTACCACATCTCTCCAGGAATGGGTCGTAGCGTGGTTTAAATCTAGACCATCGGGGCGAACAGAAATGATAGGTCTGTCGGGTTTTTCAACCTTTGCTTTTATATTGATCCTTTTTAATGGTGCCGATCTTTTCCTGCAGGTCATTTCTGTAATGATAGTCATAATACTAGTTCCGACAATTGTTGGATATTTTGTTTCTTACAATAAACAAACTGCGACAGAAGGTCTCACGTCATGGTCTATAGATAAAGCGAGAGCTATGTTTAAAGGTTCAGATCCAAACGATAAAATTGGAGCAGTAATTCAAGTAAAGTTCAAGGTGATTGAAGGCGATGGAACAAACATCATGTTTTCGGAAAGCGATATGGATCGTATGGCTGCAAAACCAGGTGATCTTGTATATCTTTCTGATAAACGGAAGTGGCTGGGCGGTTTAAAGTCAATTCATTCTGTGTATGGTAAACCGCATCAAGATGATGAAATTGTTTATTTAGATGATGGTCAGGTGGCACAAGGACTGTTTGATCATGGACGTACTTTAACTGCAGAAAAAGAAATGTAAAACACTTTTATTCTTTCAAATACTTTTTCAAATTAATTGTGAGAGAAATTGGCAAATTTCTTGAAATTATTTTTTACACACCTGACTAACATCCTCTTAAATAAACCACATTTGAAAGGATCGGTCAGGATCTTATTTGAAGGAGTAAAAGTAATGTTGTGCACCCGGCATAAGTAAATTTTAAGATGAATTTGTGATTGAATTTTCTTAATAAATTGCGCACATAATTTTCCACAAATGAAAAAGCAAGTCCCACCTCAGTATTACCATGATTACTTAAACTTAGAAAACCTTCTGACTAGCCAGAAATTGTTAAGTGAGAAAATTGGCCAGAAGGCACATGATGAAATGCTCTTTATTATTATTCATCAGGTATATGAGCTCTGGTTTAAACAGATCTTGTTTGAATTAGATTCTATTATTAGAGCATTCGACCGGGACGTTATCCGAGAATCACATATCGGTATTGCAGTTAGTCGGTTGAACCGGATCATTGAAATTCAGCGTATTCTCATTGACCAAATCCAGGTTTTGGAGACGATGACTCCCATGGACTTTCTTGATTTTCGTGATTTGCTTACGCCCGCATCCGGCTTCCAGAGTATTCAATTTCGTCTCATCGAAAATAAGTTGGGACTGAAAGCTGACAGCAGATATGAATACGGACGTCGCGATTATAAATCACAGATGCATGATGAACATCAAATGATCCTTAAAAAATCAGAGGCTTCCTCATCGCTCTTTGAATTGGTTGAACGTTGGCTTGAACGCACACCATTCCTGGTTTTTGAAGACTTCAATTTTTGGGAACAGTATCGTTCAGCTGTAGATAAAATGTTAGCCAGTGATCGCGAGATCATTTTAGAGAATAATACACTCTCGAATAAAGAGAAAAAAACCCACCTGAAAGAATATGAAAATACGGAAATTATGTTTGACGCTGTATTCGATAAAAAAAAGCATGATGATCTGGTCAATAAGAGCGAAAGGCGCCTTTCTCATAAGGCAACACAAGCTGCATTACTGATCCTTCTGTATCGCGATCGCCCCATTCTACATAACCCATACAAGTTATTGAACAAACTGATGGATGTGGATGAATTGTTGACCACTTGGCGCTATCGACACACACTGATGGTGACCAGAATGATTGGCCGTAAAATTGGTACGGGTGGATCAACGGGTTCTTCCTACCTGAAAGAAACTGCAGAGAGACATAGAATTTTTGCCGATTACGGAAATTTGACTACATTTCTAATCCCCAGATCATCATTACCTAAATTGCCCGATGAAATAATAAGAAACTTGGGTTTTTATTATAATTCAAATGCACATAAATAAATGACTGATTCTGTAAACTCAGATAAAGCTCCGGAACCAGTTGGCCCATACCCTCATGCCAGGAAAGTAGGCAACCTGCTTTTTCTATCTGGTGTTGGTCCGCGCAAACCCGGCATGAAAACAATACCGGGGGTTGAATTAGATAAAAGTGGAAATATTCTTTCCTACAATATAGTCGATCAATGTCGGTCAGTGTTTGAAAATGTACGCAACATTTTGGAAGATGCAGGGAGCCATTGGGACAATCTTGTAGATGTAACCGTATTTTTAACGAATATGAAAAATGATTTTCCAGTTTATAATCAGATATATGCAGAATATTTCAAAAATAATCAGCCTTGCCGTACGACAGTGGAAGTAACTGCGTTACCAACACCGATAGCTATTGAGCTTAAATGTATTGCAACCATTAGGAAATAGACATGGGTTTAAATCTGCCTATTAATTTTAGACATTGGATCCGGGATAATCGCCATCTCTTAAAACCGCCTGTAGGCAATCAGGTTGTGTATAATGGCACTGATTTTATGATTATGGTTGTAGGTGGTCCTAATTCCCGGAAAGATTACCATGTGGATCCCGTTGAAGAATTTTTCTATCAATTGGAAGGAGATATGCTCCTAAAAGTCATAGAAGATGGTTCCCGGGAAGACATCCCCATTAAAGAAGGTGAAATTTTCTTATTACCTCCGAATGTTCCCCATTCACCTCAACGTTTTGAAAGTACTGTTGGTCTTGTTATCGAATACAAAAGGGAGGATGGTGCACTGGATGGATTCCAATGGTATTGCGACACCTGTGACAAACTGCTTTATGAAGAATTTTTTGTTTTAACAGATATTGTTGCCCAACTGCCGCCATTATTCCAAAAATACTGGGATACGCTAGAATATAGAACTTGTAATCATTGCGGTTCGGTGCAGGATCCGCCTAACTGATTCCAATATTTGAGAATCGATATCCACACTCATATTCTGCCGAAAGAATGGCCTGACTTAAAAAAGAAATATGGTTATGGCGGCTGGATTCACTTAGATCATCATAAAACAGGCTGTGCCCGCATGATGAAAGATAACCAGTTTTTTAGGGAAGTAGAGTCTAACCTGTGGGATCCAGAAATCCGGGGCAATGAATGTGATAATTATGGTATAGATATTCAGGTTCTCTCCACTGTGCCGGTGATGTTCAGTTATTGGGCGAAACCAGAGCATGGCCTTGATCTGTCCAAGCTGTTAAATGATCATATTGCATCAATAGTTGCTGATCAGCCAAGGCGTTTTATCGGTTTGGGGACATTACCAATGCAGGAACCATCTTTAGCCGTATCTGAATTGGAACGCTGTGTAAAAGAGCTTGGTTTAGTAGGCGTTCAAATTGGGACCAATATAAATGGTATGAATCTTAGCGATGATTCGTTATTTGAAGTGTTTGAATCAGCTGAGTCTCTAAACGCCGCAATTTTCATTCATCCATGGTATATGATGGGTGAAAAGGATATGATTCAATATTGGTTGCCATGGCTTGTCGGTATGCCTGCAGAAATATCCAGGGCCATCTGTTCCATGATTTTTGGCGGAATATTTGAAAGATTACCCAATTTGCGAGTTGCTTTTGCCCATGGTGGTGGGGCGTTTCCAGCAACGATTGGACGTATTGATCATGGCTTTAGTGTCAGGCCGGATCTTTGCGCTGTTGATAATGATAAACTTCCTTCTACCTATCTGGGAAAATTCTGGGTGGACTCCCTATTGCATGACAGAACTGCCCTATCATACATCATCAGTAAAGTCGGTATGGAGAAAATTGCTTTGGGCACTGATTATCCATTTCCTCTTGGAGAACTTGAGCCGGGATCGTTAATTGATGAAATGGAAAATCTTTCAGCGGATAACAAAGATATGCTTTATTGCAGAAATGCATTAAACTGGCTAGGGCTTGACAATAATTCGTTTTTGAAATGAAGTGTAACGTAAAAGTGGGTCATCGGTGGTTTGAATATGAATCCACACAGTTTCAAGATGTATCCATTCCCCTGGACTTTAAAGGACCTCAGGTAAATTTCTTTAGTGTTGATCATGCATCGGCATCGCCTTACAGAAGTGAAAACGTCATTGGTGATACTGTTCAGGGAGGTGGGTGCAATTTTGATACAATTACTTTCATACCCCATTGTTGTGGAACCCATACGGAATGTGTTGGCCATATTGTAAATGATGATGTTTATATCAATGACATTTTACCAGACACATTGGTTCCTGCATCCCTCGTGTCTATTGAAACAATAAAAAAAAATAGTAGCAGTGATCAAATTATTCCAATGGACAAACTGGAATCGGAATTGTTGTCTCTAGACGATGAATTTAAATCCGCTTTGGTTATACGAACCTTGCCGAATTCGGAAACAAAACTATCAGCAAGCTATGATGCTGACAACTTACCTGCCTATTTAGAGAAAGGTACGATGGAATTAATCATTGAACATGGCGTAGATCATCTGCTGGTTGATTTGCCTTCTATTGATAGAGCTTATGATGAAGGAAGATTGGATTGCCATCATCTTTTCTGGGGATTACCTAGAGGATCGCATAACTTGGATGGCATTGAACCTTCCCATAGAACAATTACCGAGTTGATTTTTGTACCCAATATTATAAAAGATGGCAGGTATCTGTTGCAGTTGCAGATCACTAATTTTATACGTGATGCGGCACCCAGCCGGCCGCTGTTGTTTTCTATTGTTGAAAAATGAATTTTCAAACAACGGAAGAATTCGCAAAACAACTGGATCGTAAAGATCCACTTCGTAAGTACCGTTCCAGATTTCATATTCCGCATCGGGATGACAAGGATGTCATTTATTTTTGCGGGAATTCATTGGGCTTGATGCCCAAGACGACTGAAGAATATTTGAATAGGGAATTAGCTGTTTGGAAGCAAGATGGCGTTCTGGGAAACCACACCCGCTGGGAACCGTACCATGAACATGTAACTGAGTCAACAGCAAGATTGGTAGGAGCACAACCTTCGGAAGTTGTTGTCATGAATGCTTTGACAGTGAACATTCATTTACTGCTCGTTTCATTTTATCAACCGACAGAAGATAGATTTAAAATCATCATCGAAAAAGGTGCTTTCCCTTCCGATCGGTATGCGGTGGAATCGCAAATAAAATTTCATGGTTTTGACCCAGATAATGCATTAGTGGAACTAGAGCCGCGTAGTGGTGAAAGATGTCTGCGTACCAATGATATTTTAAATACACTTAGGGAAAACGAAAACACTGTTGCAACCATTATGATTGGTGGAGTTAACTATTATACCGGTCAGGCTTTTGATATGGGCAAAATCACAGAGACAGGACGAGAATGTGGTGCGAAGGTCGGTTTCGACCTAGCTCATGCTGTAGGAAATTTGCCGTTAAGTTTACATGAATGGGGTATGGATTTTGCAGCTTGGTGCAGTTATAAATATCTCTGCGCTGGTCCTGGAAGTCCTGGAGGCATTTTTGTTCACGAACGCCATGGCAGTTGGGATGGTCCTCGTTTTAATGGTTGGTGGGGACATGATAAAAACACCCGCTTCAATATGGACCCGGATTTCATTTCTACCAAAGGAGCAGAAGGGTGGCAGATCAGTAATGCCCCCATTTTAGGATTAGCCTGTTTGCGGTCATCGATGGAGATTATAAATGATATCGGTATGTTGGCATTACGGATCAAAAGTGAAGAATTAACAGCTTATATGGAGTATCTACTGAATCAATTGGGTGACTCTCTAAAGATTATTACACCATCTGATCCAGCTCAACGGGGCTGTCAGTTATCTGTGGTTATGAATAATTCCGGTAAACAAGTATTTGAAAAATTGAAAGTAAAAAATGTTATCTGCGACTGGCGAGAACCCGATGTTATACGGCTCGCCCCAAAACCACTTTATAACTCATTCTCTGAAGTCTATCAATTTGTTGAAATATTGAGATCCATTCTGCAAACCAGGTAGCATGCCTGTTCCGGAAAAAATAGTTCTGATTGGTGCCGGACTAACAGGACCGCTTTTAGCTACATATTTAGCGAAACGTGGTTTTGAGATTGAAATATTTGAGCGCCGTCCTGACATGCGCACTGAACCTATCGGTGCTGGTCGTTCCATTAATCTTGCTGTTTCATTAAGAGGGGTCCATGCCCTGAAAGAAGTAGGGTTATTTGAGGAAATTAAAAAGATTTTTATTCCAATGAAGGGCAGAATTATCCATGACTTGAATAATTCTATGCATTTTCTTCCTTATGGAAAGGGTGAAAAGGAATTTATTAATTCTGTTTCGAGAGCAGAATTGAATATGCAATTGATGAGCCTTGCTGAAAAAACTGGCAAGGTTAAAATTCATTTTGAGCAGCGTTGCTTGGGTATGGATTTTACTAAACGTATAGTGTCTTTTGTTGATGAAGCCAGCCAGGAAAAAAAGTCTCTGAGGAGCGATTGTGTAATAGGTACAGATGGTTCTGCTTCCAACTTGCGGTCTTCCATGGAAAGTCTGGAAGGCTATGTATCACGGTTTATTCCACTGGGTCATGGATATAAGGAACTTTCTATTTCAGCTGATAGTAATGGGGATTTTAAAATGGAACCGCACGGGCTTCATATTTGGCCTCGTGGCAATTATATGCTTATCGCTTTGCCGAATTTGGATCGTTCATTTACATGTACATTATTTTTTCCAATGAAAGGCGATGTAAGCTTCGAAAGTTTAAAAACAAAATCTCATATAGCATCTTTTTTCGAAGAACAATTTCCTGATACAATTGAACTGATGCCGGATGTGGTAGATCAGTATATTTCTTATCCAACCAGTACACTGGGAACTGTCCGGTCTGAGCCTTGGAATGTAGAAGATATTGCATTGATCATTGGTGATGCTGCCCATGCAATAGTCCCTTTTTTCGGCCAGGGAATGAACGCTGCTTTTGAAGATTGTACAATTTTAAATGCAATGATGGATGATTATGAAGATGATTGGAAAAACCTGTTTTCTGATTTTAGTCAACATAGAAAGCTGCATACAGATGCAATCGCCGACATGGCTATGGAAAATTATATTGAAATGAGGGACCTGGTAAATGACCCTGATTTCTTGCTGGCAAAAGAAGTAGAAAGAGAATTGGAAGAAAAATTTCCTGGAAAATTTATTCCCCGTTATTCAATGGTTTCATTCCATCGTATTCCTTATGCTGAAGTATATGCAAGGGGTCGGAAACAGATCACTATCGTGGAAGAATTAATGAAAAATTTAAATCAGGTCAGGGATCTGGATATGAAGCGCGCTACTGAATTAATGGCGGATTATAAAGTATAAAATAATTTAGATTTTATTAGGTTCATTGCGACCGTATAACCGCTAAGCCTCTTTCTATAATATCAGAATATTGTGTACCGGTTGAGATCATTTCCTTTAACTGATGGTGAATTTCCATTGCCTTTTTTGATAAGTGTTTTTCAGTTAGGATCATTTCATAGATCTCCATCAGGAGAAGCCAATCATTAGGGAAGGAATTGTTTAATTTTTCTAGTACAGGGATATATTCTTTTTTTTCAATGTTCTTTTCTCTCATTTCCCTGACCATGCTATATAATTCGTTCAAGGATTTGTTCTCTTCAGTCAGGTTTGATGATTGACTAATAGTATTCTCTTTTTGTTTTTTATTTTTATAGTATGCTGTCCAGTCTGCTGGACCGCCAAATACTGAAACGATCCTGCTCCCGCAGGCAAGATCATATACTCCCCATTCAGGTCGGAACAAGAATTGGTTATTCAGTGTTACACTACAATCTTCAAGCGAAATCAATAATGGCGTGGCATTATTATAGTGTGTCTTGATTACGATTCCTGAAATCTTGATACCATTGGAAAAATGAATACTCACCGCATTATCATCGAAAATTCCCAGCCCCTGCAAATCTGTGCGACTGAGTTGATGCAGTGATTTACCAACATTTGAAATTATACCAACCGGCGCTCCAAATCCATCTGAATGATAATCAACACTGTGCCCTGAGATTTCATTATCATTGTAAGAGAGTTGGACAGGCCCAGTATATTTGATATAGGCAAGCTCATTACTATCAATGATCATAAGATCGGATAAAACACCTGAGACTTGCAGCCCTGAATCATAAACCGCTGTAGTTACGGTTTCTGCAGTTTTTGCTTTTTTTAGTCCTAGGATTCCCCCTGTTTTGT
>DTUG01000180.1:0-12883 GCA_012964275.1 Fidelibacterota bacterium
TATCCGATTCAGCAGGAAATGATTGAACTTCCAGCCGGGAAGCTGGATCCAGGAGAGTCACCGGAAGACTGCGCCATAAGAGAACTGGAAGAGGAAATTGGTTACAAAACCGGCAAGTTGACATACTTGACCCATATCCATCCGGCTATTGGCTTTGCCAGTGAAAAAATGTGGCTGTACTTGGCGGAAGACCTAGAAAAGACCGAAGATAATACTGACCAAGATGAATTTGTGGAGTTGATGCCCACAGCCATTGCCAATGCGGTAAGTATGGTCTGGAATCGGAAGATCACGGATGTAAAAACCATTATAGGAATCCTGTGGCTTGATAAACTACGGCAAGCGGGTAAAGTATAATCTAGTCTTAAGTTCAATTATATTTTTTCAAGGATCTTTTATTTCTAATCTTGTTTCCTGGTAATGTTTAGAAAAACGATATTACTATTAATCCTATTTGGCATATCATATGGCCAGTCCCCTGACCGACGCTCTGGCTTGTTCTCCAATAACCGGTTTGGTAACAGTATGGGGTTCTTTATGAATGCTGGAGATGACCAAATTGAATTCGATGGTTTTTTAGAAACAGAAACAAATTTTGGTATCTATGGGAATATTTGGTTAAGCCAAATAGACTTTGATGAGGATACAAATATAGAGTTGAACACAACAATAGGCTACACAACGAAATTAAATAATAGTGCTGTACTTGGATTGGGATACACTAAGTATTCGCACATAGGTGATAAAGTTGCTGAAAAGGGATATGACAAAGACGAAGATGACCTAGAAGAGGTTTTCTTAGGTGTGGATGCTGGTTCAGTTACATTTGCTGTTTTTTATGAACCTGATTCTAGAATAACTGACTTTCTAGGGATTATTGATCTTAACGATGGACCATTGTTTGATCTTCCTCTGGATATATCCTTATTAGGATTTATTGAGAAAGATAATTATGAGTTAAATATCACAGCCTCCAAAATATTTCAAAATAATTTATCACTGGGATATATTTTTTCATGGGAGAAATATGTTTATGATGAGACTAATTACTATTATAAGGATGGGCAATCGTATAGTAAAACATATAGGTATGGATATAAAGGTTTTTTCAATACTATTTATATTGGGTTTGTATTCTAGTTAGTGTTAGTTAAGGATGATCCCCTTACGGCTTTGATCTAAGCGATGAAATCATGAATGTGAAGATTCACCCAATGGTTGGAGCCGCTGGCGGTTTTCAGGTGCACACCTACCTTTTTCGAATCGATACTGGATCAATGTACGTCACCAATTTCCACGTTGCCACAGGTGCGAATAATTACTGCACGGATATGAGATTCATGGACTTATTCCATAACCCCGAGCAAATTTGATAAGCGTTGGTCCAGCCCAGTTTTTTTGAAATCGTTCCGGTGTCATTTCAGCAGTTAAATTCCATCTGTGAATCTCTCATCAAAATCTATTAAGAAAAAGGCTCTGGAACTTGGCTTTCAAAAAGTGGGCATTGCCATAGCGGGGTCGACAGATAAACCAAAGACTGACCTTGAAACTTGGCTGTCCTTTGGGAATCATGCCGGCATGGACTGGATGGCCAGCCGTAGGGAAGAACGTGGCAGCATTCATCTTTATTTTCCGGAAGCCAAGTCGCTCATTGCTGTAGGTATGAATTATTATGTAGGGAAAGACCAGTCAGACTTGAAAAGCAATTTGAAGTTCAGCAATTACGCTTGGGGAGATGATTATCATGATGTACTCAAAACTAGATTATTCCAGCTGCTTGGGTGGATCAAGGAAATTAATTCAGATATAAAAGGTGTAGTTTGTGTAGATACATCGCCAGTTATGGACAAGGTATGGGCTCAAAAGGCGGGTTTGGGCTGGCAGGGAAAACATACAAATTTGATTAGCCGTGACTATGGAAGTTGGCTGTTCCTAGGTGAATTGATACTGGATATGGACTTGGAACCAGATCCACCGTTTACAGAAGATCTTTGCGGTACCTGCACCGCCTGCATCGAGTCCTGTCCCACCCAAGCTCTAGGTGACTACCAGATCGATGCCGGGAAATGTATCAGTTATTTGACGATTGAGCATCGGGGGTCATTACCGGAATTCCAGCATGATCTGCATGGTTGGATCTATGGCTGTGATATCTGCCAAGAGGTATGTCCTTGGAATGAAAGATTTTCCCGTTCATCCAATGAAAGATCCTTTCAGCCAAGGAATGAAATAGTAGAACATAATGATAGTGGTTGGGCCGCCCTAGACGAAGATGGATTCCGTAAATTATTCAAGGGGTCAGCGGCGAAACGAACGAAATACACCGGTCTGAAACGCAATATAGAACAGAATTTAAAAAGGATGAGCTGAATCGATGGAATATAGAAACTTGGGTCGTTCCGGCCTCAAATTGAGCGCACTTTCGTACGGATCCTGGGTCACATTCCATTTCCAGGTGAATGAAGCTTTGGCGGTTGATCTGTTGAAAACTGCTTACGATGCCGGTGTCAATTTTTTTGATAATGCAGAGGCTTACGCTCATGGAGAATCTGAGATCATAATGGGACGAGCACTAAAAAAACTGAACTTCCCACGGGATACTTATTGTGTTTCCAGCAAGGTTTTCTGGGGAGGAGAGAAACCAACCCAACAAGGATTGTGCCATAAACATATTGTGGATGCCTGTCATTGCGCTTTACAACGTCTTCAGGTGGATTACCTCGATCTTTATTTCTGTCACCGCTCGGACCCGGAAACGCCTATAGAAGAAACCGTACGGGCTATGCATACTCTGGTGATGCAGGGGAAGATATGTTACTGGGGTACTTCAGAATGGTCTGCAGAGGAACTTAAGGAAGCCTATAAGGTGTCCCAGGATCTGGGTCTGACCCCGCCAACCATGGAACAGCCGGAATATAACCTGTTTCAACGTGGAAAAATCGAAAAGGAGTACCGAGACTTTTTCCAAGATTATGGTTTGGGAACTACAATTTGGAGCCCATTGTCTTCCGGGGTTCTTACTGGTAAGTACAAAAATGGAATTCCATCCGGATCCAGACCCAATCTTGTTGGGTATGAATGGATGAAAGACAGTTTTGAATCCGCTGATTTCATAGAACGGATCAAAAAAGCTGACAAGCTGGAAGAAGTCGCGGAGGAAACAGGTATGCCCTTAGTGAACCTGGCATTAGGGTGGTGTCTGCAGAATCCAGACGTTAGCACTGTTATTCTTGGAGCTTCAAGTGTCGAACAATTGAAAGAAAATTTAAAAACAGTGAACTATATCGATTCTTTTACAGATGATTTAATTGATAAAATTGAATCTATTGTACAAACAAAACCAAATTAGGGGAGGATATTTTTATGCCAAAAGTGGGAGTTGTATTATCGGGCTGCGGCCATCAGGATGGAGCAGAAATTCATGAATCTGTTTTAACCTTACTGGCTCTGGATAAAGCCGGAGCGGATGTTTTGATTATGGCCCCGGACATGAACCAGTTTCATGTCATCAACCATCTAAATGGGCAGGAAATGCCATCGACCCGCAATATTCTGGTGGAATCATCCCGGATCGCCCGGGGCGATATTGTTGATGTGGCTACAGTAAGCGGCCATCGGTTGGATGCGCTGATTTTTCCCGGCGGAACAGGAATGGCAAAAAATATTTTTGATTATGCTATGTCTGGTCCCAATTGCACCATAATCTCTGATGTGAAACGGCTGGTAGTAGAAATCTTGGAAGCAGATAAACCATTAGGCGCCATTTGCATTGCACCGGTCATGGTAGCGAAGGTTATGGAATACCTTGGCCGATCTGGTAAGGTCACAGGCGGCTGTAATGCAGAAATCACAGATGATATTCAGACCATGGGCGTTACTGCTGAACAAGCTACGGCAGTTGATATCGTGGTTGATGAAAAAAATAAGGTGGTAACGACACCAGCTTATGTGGAGGCGAAGTCTATCAAGGAAGCTGCGGTGGGGATTGAAAAATTGGTGAAAAAAGTATTAGAAATGATTTAGACGAATCAGTCTCCTACTATATCCACGTCCACAGATCCCAGGCCGACCGATATTTTTCCTTCGATGATGGACCAGCGGTCGTGCCAGTCTTTACTTTCATAGTGACCATCGCCTTTAGATAATAGTCCGCGTACATCAACTGAACTGATTAGACCACTCTCCACCATCAGTTTAATATTTACATGATCGGGAAGTGTTAATTCCAGTGAGCCCAGTCCAACGCTTATATTCAAATCTATGTCTCGACTGGAACCTCCTGTCAGGTCTACATCGGCTGTACCTAATCCTACATCAATGATATATTTTGATGAATTTAAATTACCCAATCCGGTCCCATTGTAATCTGAAATGCCAGTAGAGATCTCCACTTTGTCGCAGTCGATTCGGTTTGGTTTGGTGACTTTCATACGCACATCACTTAAACCGCAGTCCATCTTTAACTGTGAAATCCGCAGTCCGGTAAAATCCAGGTTAGCAGCTCCAAGCCCAAATTCTAGATTTATATCCGTAGCGATATGGGTAGGCAATTGAAAGTTTATTTTGTAATTATTATCATCCTTATTGATGTTTAAATCATCCAGGGAGAAGTTCCCGTCATTGTTACCGAACTTCATATCTGCTTTCACATCAATCTTTAACTTGGCAATATTGTTGTTTGATGTAAGTGACACGCTTGGCGCTGATAAACTATTATTATAATCAATAAACCCCGTTATGAAATACCTGCTCTTTCCAGGGCTAAGGTTAAGCCTGCCAATTCCGAAATCTATATAGACTCGGAGGGCATCAAATTTTTTTACATTAAACTCATAATCTACTTTTTTACACTGGTCTCCTTCGTAAGCAAGAATTTTTGTGAGCAGAGTAATTCCTATGAGGATTTGTTTCATAACACAGAACAGTAGATGGTTATATTGACGATATGATATTACAAGCGGTTACCCAATGAAATTGGTGTTAATACTTTTTAATAGTTATATGTCCGTTCGATGCCTTTATAGAGCAGGGAACAACACCATTTTTTATGATTCCTGATCCGTAGATTCGGTTTGAAAAAACTTTTTCTACCAACGGGATATCGGATGTTATAGCGTCTCTGGACGACATTCCCATTACTTCTGCATCAATAGTGACAGGAAGTCCATCAGGAATTACGATAGTAATCTCCCCATCAGATGTTTCCACATTAATACTATGGTCTTTCAATGAAGAGTCATAAGCTTTTTCAACTTCAATATTGCCTCTGGTTGTAAAAGCTTTGATGGCGCCAAAAAGATTGTTCCCTTGAATTTCACCACTGGATGTACTACAGGTAGCACTGCCGTAAATATCTTCTAGCTTTATATCACCTCCTGATGTGTTTACGTCTATACTCCCACGGATGTTTTTTAGGTCTATATCTCCGCCCTTTATTTGACCGATCAAACTGGCATTTAGGGTCTGCGCTATAAGGTCTCCGCCGGAAATATTACATGTAACGGTATCTCCGTCAATAGATTTTAAGTTTATGTTACCACCAATTAATGATGCGTTTATGTTTCCTTTCAATTGAACAAGACTCAAATCTCCTCCGTAAATGGATGTATCAAATTCTCCATTAGATTGAGATATGTTAATATCCCCGCCTGATGTATGTAGGTTTAATACTCCATCACTTTGATCAACTTGAATATCCCCACCGCCTGTATTTGCAGTGATTTTGCCTGATAATTGTTTCAGTTCAATATCCCCTCCTTTTGTTCTGAGTTCAATTCTTCCGCGGATTTCTCTTATATTAATATCCCCGCCTCTGGATTCTGCTGTTATGTTTGTATTAATGGGTAGATGGATAATGAAATGGGACTGAATTTTATTTTCATACTTATAGCCCATTCTTTTTATTGCCACAACTTTGTCATCTGAAATATGAAATACCTGGATTTGATTTCTTTCCAGTATATTGATTGCATTCTTATTATCCATAGCCCGTACTTGGCGGTCGATGATCAAATGAACCCCAGACCCCGGATGACCGTAAATACTGATATTCCCGTGCACACCACTGAGGGTACATGTATAGGATCCGTTATCAGGGATATCATCAAAAGTGTATTCTACTGCGGATCTATAACTGTTGCTATTTTCCTGTTTAAATCTATCCGATGTTTTTTGGCTGAAACCAATCATAAGGGACAGGAATAAAATAATAATTCTTTTCATGGATGTTTCCTTAACTGGGAAGTATCCAATCCATTATTTATATTAGCTAGACCAAGTTACAGGCCTGTCTCGGCTACCGTTTTTTTCACCACATCTAATGTATTGTTCAACGCAGTTTTTTCATCATCAGTCAGAGTGAATTCAAGGATTTTCTCAACCCCACCGGAACCAATGACGATTGGAACCCCAATAAAATATCCATTGACCCCGAACTCTCCTTCGCAAAAAGTAGCGCAGGGAATGACCCGTTTTTTATCCTTTATGTAGGATTCAGCCATTTCCATGGCACACTGAGCAGGGGCATAATAGGCAGAGCCATTCCCAAGCAGCTTAACAATTTCACCACCGGCAAAGCGGGTACGGTGTTCGATCTCAGCCAGCCGTTCGGTAGAAATTAGGTCCGTAACAGGTACGCCACCGACAGTTGCCAATCGAGTGATAGGTACCATACTGTCACCATGGCCACCCAGAACTATGCAGGTTACATCTTGAACTGAGTACCCTGTTTCCATGGCAATAAAGGTTCGAAAGCGTCCGGAATCCAATGCACCGGCCATACCTACCACTTTATTTTTTGCGAATCCGGAAACTTTATAAAAAGTATAAACCATTGCATCTAAAGGATTTGATATGACTATAACAAAGGAATCAGGGGCATATTTCTTAACATTATTGGCAACATCTTTCATGATACTCAGATTGATAGAGATAAGGTCTTCCCGATCCATCCCCGGTTTTCTGGGAATACCAGCCGTGATAACTATAACATCAGATTCTTTAATATCCTGATAATCTGATGTGCCAATGATATTCACATCATATCCATCATGAGGACGGAGCTGCATGATGTCAAGCGCTTTCCCTTTTACCATGCTTTCCATCTTGGGAATATCAAAGATTACAATGTCTCCCAATTCTTTTTCTGCGGCGATAAGCGCTAGATTTCCACCAATTTGTCCTCCGCCAATAAGCGCTATTTTATTTCTGTCCATGATTATTCTCCATTATTACCATGTAAATACTAAAGAAAGTATCAAGATTCTTGTGGAAGAAAAAACCCCGCGAATGCGAGGTTCAAGTAAAAATGAAAATGTTTTACCGTTAATTAGACGAAATGATACTAACGATTTTTCGGTCACGTCCTTTTCGTCCAAACTTTACAACACCATCCTTAATAGCAAAAAGAGAATCGTCATTTGCTCGTCGAACATTCATACCCGGATGAATCTTTGTCCCGCGCTGTTTGAGGATGATAGTACCGGCAAGTATGGATTGTCCATCACCTACTTTAAGTCCAAGGTATTTGGCATTTGAGTCACGTCCATTTCTGGAGCTTCCCTGTCCTTTTTTATGGGCCATGGCTATTCCTCTTCTTTAGGTTTGTCAGTTTTTTCCGCAGCAGGCTTTTTTCTTCTGGACATCTGGATATTTTGGATCTCAACATCAGTGAACCATTGTCGATGACCATTCTTTCGCTGGTATCCCTTTCGCCGTTTTTTCTTGTAAACTAGGATTTTTTTTTCTCGGCCATGATTTAGAACAGTTGCAGTCACTTTTGCTCCGGCTAGATTTGGTGCTCCGAATGTAGCCTTTTTACCATCATGGATCATTAATACCTCATCAAAAACGAGTTTTTTACCATCTTCGGCAAGTTGCCGGGGGACACGAAGCTTTAAACCTTTTGCAGCTTTGTACTGCTTACCCGATATATTGATGATTGCGTACATTTTGTTCTCAGAAAAGCCGGTGAAATTACATGGCAGATTTTTCCTTTTCAAGGCTCATCTCTTGGGTTACATCCTCTCCATTTTTGGTTCGTATGAACCGGAATTCATCCCGGGCTACATCGGTAATCTGCTCAATTTTAATGTGGACGAAGTTTTGCCACATGAGACTTCGCAGAAGATCCTTCTTATCATCTGCCATATATTTTGCATTGTCAGGATGCAACTGCAAACGAAGTCGTAAATCCCGATGTTTGCTCTTATAGCGTCGTAGCCAGTGGTCTATTCGTGTGATAAGTGTTTCCCGGGAGATAATCCGGCCCGATCCATGACAGGTAGGACATTCCTCGCTCATGGAATCCAACAGACTCACCCGAATGCGTTGCCGGGTCATCTCCAGTAATCCGAATTCGGTTATGGGTGTGACGGCAACTTTTGCCCGATCATTGCGTAATTCTTTTCGTAGTTCGTGGTAGATTTTTTTTCGGTTTTCATCCTTGCGCAGATCAATAAAATCAATCACGATCAATCCTGAAAGGTCACGTAGTCGAAGTTGTCGGGCCACTTCCCGTGCTGCTTCAAGATTTATTTTAAGTGAATTTTCTTCATGTAGTTTTTTGCCGATAAATCTTCCGCTGTTTACATCGACAACTACCATAGCTTCCGTTTTTTCGATGATCAGGTAGGCACCGCTTTTCAACCAAACCTTAGGCCGCATCACTTTTTCAATTTCTGATTCAATCCCAAAACTTTCGAACAAAGGTGACTTCAGTTTATAAAGTTCCAATCTATCAGCCAGACTTGGCGAAACTTCTTCCAAATAGCGTTGGGTCTTACGGTATAAACGTTTGGAATCAATAATGATTTTTTCTACATCCGGGGTTAATAGATCCCTGACAACACTAGATGCGGTTTCTAGATCCTCATACACTAGGAAAGGAGCATCTTTAAGATCAGCTCGTTTTTTCATTTTCTCCCAGCTTTCCAAAAGTGAGTTGAAATCATTTACAATGTGTTCTTCACTCTTTCCTTCTGCAACTGTTCTTATAATGATCCCAATATCCTTTTGCCGTAATCTCTGAGCAATCTTTTTTAAGCGCCGTCTCTCAAACTTATCCCAGATTTTTTTGGAGATACCGATATAATTTTCATAGGGAACCAATACCAGCAACCTTCCGGGCAAAGCTATTTCAGTGGTAACACGCGGTCCTTTTCCAGCAAATGGCTCTTTAATGACTTGGATAAATATCTCCTGGTTAGTTTGCAGATCTACTTCGATATTGTCAGGTTTATTTTTTCGATCCCTGTACTCTCCGTGGCCATTGGAATCATCTTCAACAATATAGTCTGTATTCCCGATTTCTGAGAATGGTAGGAAGGCATTCACATCATAACCAATATCCACAAAGGCAGCTTGCATACCGGGTAAGACATTTTCCACTTTTCCCTTATAAACATTTCCAACCATTCTCTGTTTGTCATGCCTTTCCACATAGACTTCCACAAGCTGGCCATCTTCTTGGATTGCAATACGTGTTTCCCCCATACTTTCATTAATAAAAATTTCCTTCTTCATGTTTATCCTTTATTTAGTGGTATATATCAGATGGTAGCAGATACAATACACCCGCCCACCGGATATACCGAATGAATAACTATTCTATCTATCTTTGCAGGGGGTTAAGAAGGAAGGAAAATCGTTGACCCGTCTAGGGTGATAAAAAATTTGTCTTTTTCGCCAGAAAAATCTTTAAAACTTTGTAGTCCTTCAAATCCCCTACTTAATGTAAAAGTACTGGATATTTATTTGTATTTCAAGAGATATAATAATGAAAAACTAATTAGATTAAATTAGATTATAATTCAGGACTAGAATAGAAATGATTCCATGAACAATAAGGGCCAAATCATTGCCATTGGCGGCGGCGGGTTTGGGCGTAATCCGAACCAACGAATCATTGAACAGTATATTTTAGACCAATCTGACACTGAAATACCTAAGGTAGTTTTTATTCCCACAGCCAGTGCCGAGGATAAAGCTTATATTGTCAATTTCTACGCCTGCTTCAATAAACTCAACTGTGCAGCATCACATATCACCTTTTTTGAAAGAACACCCAGACTGGATGGAATTATGAACAAAGCAGATGTAGTTTATGTTGGCGGAGGCAATACTAAAAGCATGCTAGCTGTCTGGCGGGAGTGGAAGTTGGACAAATTGCTTAGAAAAGCATATAACCGAGGAGCGATCCTTGCCGGGGTCAGTGCGGGTGCCATCTGCTGGTTTGAACAGGGCATCACCGATTCCTGGGCCAGCAACCTGAATGTACTGAATTGTCTGGGTTTTCTTTCGGGAAGCTGCTGCCCTCATTACGATAGTGAAATGGCTAGGCGACCCAGTGTTCATAAATTTCTCGAAGATGGAAAATTGAAATCAGGGTATGCAATCGAGGATGGGGCAGCCCTCCATTTTAACAATGGGAAGTTCCATAAGGCACTGGCGTTTTTGAATGATGCAAAAGTTTATTTTGTAGAAGCAAAAGATAATGTCATTTTTGAAGAGCCGCTTGTTATGAATTCGCTTTAATGTTCCAAGAAGATAATTTTCAATTCTGGGAAGATATTTACTTTGATGATGACGCTGGATGGGATCTTAGCGGTGTTACACCTGTTTTCAAATCCATTGCTCAGGATCTAAACCCAGGAGAATTGTGTATTGTAGGTTGCGGACGTGGGTATGATGCCATCATGTTTTCCAAGCGAGGCTTTGATGTGACTGCCGTGGATTTTGCTCCTTCTCCAATCCGTTCTGTCAAAAACATGGCGATTGAATCATCCCTGAACATCAACATACTCCAGGAAGATATTTTTTCCTTGTCACCGAAATATGATAAAAAATTTGATTATGTAATTGAGCAAACATGTTTTTGTGCTATCCATCCAGAAAGACGCCTTGAATACGAAAA
Organism: Fidelibacterota bacterium; assembly: GCA_012964275.1. GTDB lineage: Bacteria > Fidelibacterota > Marinisomatia > Marinisomatales > UBA1611 > UBA1611. The sequence goes on from DTUG01000180.1 coordinate 10,913, forward strand.
ATTGGTTCATGCAATTTTAAAACCGGGTGGGGAATTGATCGGGTTATGGTTTCCATTGGATAAAACACTTGAAGATGGCGGTCCCCCTTGGGGGACATCAATCTTGGAGATAAAATCCATATTTAACGATGGCTGGAAGATTGAACGGGAAGAATTTCAGGATATTTCCGTTGATTCACGGCAAGACAGGGAAAAGCTGATTATTTTTCGAAAAACTACGTGATTGAAAAAACAACCTTCAAATTTCTTTCTGATCTGAATAAGAATAACCGCCGCGAGTGGTTTTATGCGAATAAATCCGCTTACCAGGTAGCCAGGGAAAATGTATTGGACCTGATTGCAATGTTGATTCACCATATTGCTGAATTTGATAATTCACTTTTAGGTACTGAGCCACAGGATTGCCTGTTTAGGATATATAGGGATGTAAGGTTTTCAAAAAATAAAATCCCTTATAAAGTTTGGTTCAACGCCAGTTTGCGAGGTGGGGGACGCAAGGGGATTGGTGCCGGGTATTATATCAGTATCCAACCGGGGAAATCTTATTTGGGCGGTGGATTATGGCGTCCTTCAAGTGAAGACTTGGATAAAATTAGGAAAGGGATTATATCCCGCACACAGGAATTTGAAAACGTACTGGAGGCAAAGGAATTCAAGGATGCATTTGGTGAATTAGGCGGAGAAAAACTGAAAACAGCACCGAGAGGTTTTTCAAGAGATCATCCAAATATACATTGGTTGCGGTACAAAGATTTTATTGTTGGTAAACCGATTTCTGATAAAGAAATTATGGAGGACCAGTTCCTAGATTATGCAGTGAAAAGTTATTATAATATGCTTCCTTTGAAACAGTTTTTAAATAAAAGGTTAGAGATATGAACTATTGGTTGTTAAAGTGCGAACCAGACCGTGATTACAGTTATCAGGATTTAGAGAAAGATGGTAAAACGTATTGGGACGGAGTCACGAATAACTGGGCGCTGAAATTCATCCGGGAAATAAAAAAAGGCGATAAGGCATTTATCTATCATACCGGAAAACAACGCTGTGTAGCAGGCATTGCTAGTGTTGTATCAGATCCTTACCCCGATCCCAATAAGCATAATGAAAAACTATTGGTATTTGATGTAATACCGAATAAAGCACTAAATAATCCTGTGACGCTATCCCAAATTAAAGCGGACGGAAGATTTGATGACTTTCATCTGGTAAAATTCGGCCGGCTTTCTGTTATGCCGGTTGATGAAAAATTTTGGGGTGATATTTTAAAAATGTCTGAATAATTCTTCCAAGTCTCAGATTTAATTTATAAACAAGTTTATCGCTACGTAATATTTGCGGCATGATTGCTGAATTGGATATTGTTGTACAGGCTGCCCGGGAAGCTGGTGGAATTATTATGAAATATTACCAGGCCGATTATGAAATCCGTGATAAAGGCTACCATAATCCAGTAACCACTGCTGATAAGGAATCCGACCTGTATCTAAAAACTGCCCTAACTGAATCAAATCCTGATTATGGATGGCTGTCTGAAGAATCAGTGGATTCAAAGGAACGGTTAAAAAGAGACCGAATCTGGGTAGTGGACCCTCTTGATGGCACTAAGGAATTTATAGAAGGAATACCCCATTTCGTGGTAAGCATCGCATTGGTAGAAGACAGGATACCTATCTTAGGCGTTTTGTATAATCCCGTGACAGGAGAAACTTTTTCTGCTGCAAAAGGCACAGGAGCATTCCTAAATGGTTCACCCGTTCATTGTGAAGCCAAGAATTCACCATCAGATATGGTGATTTTAAACAGCCGATCAGAGACGCGCCGCGGGTTATGGGAACCGTACAAAAAATATTTTGGTGAATTAAAACCTATAGGAAGTGTAGCTTACAAGCTCGGCTTGACTGCAGCGGGCCAGGCTGATATTTTTGCATCCCTGCGGCCTAAGAATGAATGGGATATATGTGCCGGAGC
>DTUG01000180.1:12983-19305 GCA_012964275.1 Fidelibacterota bacterium
GTGATGATGCCATAGTTCAAGCTGCCCGTGTGAGTTATGGAAAGGGAACCCGTAAAGTGTCCCAGGACCGCGGACTAATCCGCTACCTGATGCGCCACCGTCATACGACACCATTTGAAATGGTGGAGTTCAAATTTCATTGCAAGATGCCCATATTTGTTGCCCGCCAATGGGTCCGCCATCGCACGGCTAATATCAATGAATATTCCCTGCGTTATTCAAAAGCCCGGGATGAATTTTATTATCCCGATCCGGAACATATCCAATTTCAGAGTGCTTTGAATAAACAGGGTCGTTCAGGGAAAGTACCAAAAAAACTTACAGATAAAGTACAACAGTATTTTCATGAGATATCAGAACGGAGCTTTGAAATGTACCAGGAGTTAAACGAAGCTGGCTTGGCTCGAGAACTGATCCGTGGCATCCTGCCTGTGAATCTTTATACGGAATGGTATTGGAAAAATGATCTCCACAATCTCCTTCATTTTATCAGTTTGAGATCGGACAGCCACGCACAGTACGAGATCCGTGTCTATTCTGATGCTATGGCCGATTTTGTAAAAAAGGTAGCTCCTCATGCCTGGGAGGCTTACCAAGATTATGAAGTGCGTGGATTACGATTCTCCCGCATCGAGCAGAATATGTTAAACCAACATTTACCGAATCGTGTGATCGATGATATTCTCGAAGACCTGGCTTATCAGGTTACCGCAACCCTGCATAAAAACAAACCCAGAGAGGATCATGAGCTCTATCCATTATACCGGAAACAAGAAGGTCATGATACGGAAGATGATTTCCAATTGAAATGGGAATCTGGTGAGATCCAAACGGGTAATGTGAGGGAAATGCGTGAATTCAAATCTAAGTTACAAAGTTTATGAATTTATTACTGATGTTTAACGTGGATTGTGTAAAACAAATTAAATAAAAATGCGATAAATGAAATTTCAATGCTCTGGCGATTTGCTCAACATTTTTTAACCACTCTTGTTATTATTTTCTCTGGCGCTTACTGGGGATTTGCCAGTATTCCCAGTATTATGCTGATTCTCCAGGTTGTAGAGAATACCCAACATTATAGCCTATGGCAGCGCTCTGTTTATATTGGCTTTTCTTTAGGTTTGTCCTATGTTATTTGGATATTAATGGTCATTTTGTTAACTGCGATGATCGGATTCCTGCTTAGACCAAAATTTAAAAGTACTCAGGTACCGTTTTATTCAATTATAACATTTAAGTGGGCATTTTTATCTGTGTTAGATCGTTTGGCGAAGCCCTTTATTGGATATTTGGTTCCTTCATGGGTGGTCAATGGTTATTACAAGGCAATGGGATGTAAAATAGGTTGGCGGGCAATTATTAGCAGTGATCGGCTAAATGACGTTTACATGGTGGAAATAGGAACTCAATCGATAATTGGTTCAAAAGTATTGATCACTGCACATATTGCTGAAAAAGATAAGTTGATTTTGGCTCCAGTGAGGATAGGTGCAAAATGTCTCATTGGAGTCGGATCGCAAATCAGTCCAGGCTGCGATATAGGTGATGGTGCAGTTATTGCATCTAGAGCGGTGTTACCCAAATATACAAAGGTGCCTCCAGGAGAGGTTTGGGGAGGTATCCCTGCGAAACCAGTCCGAAAATCTACAAATAACAATAAATAGCGAGAATATTGTCAAACTATTCAACGCATAAAGGACACCGCCAGCGCTTACGGGACCGTTTTTTAAAAAATGGCCTGGATGGTTTCCATGACTATGAGATTGTTGAGCTTTTACTTACCTTGGGAACTCCCCGTAAAGATTGCAAACAATTGGCTAAACAGGCCTTGAAAAAATTTGGTTCACTCAAAGATGTATTGGAAGCAGATCCAAAAGATTTACAAGATATTGATGGTATAGGCAGCAATAATGTATTTGGCTTAAAAATAGCTCAGGCTGTTTCACGAAGATATCTGGCAGATCGCGTCATTAATAAAAATTTCATTCGATCATCAGACGAAGTTTTGCAATACCTTAAGCACAAACTCCGTGATAAGAACCGTGAGGTATTTATAGTGATTTATCTAAATGGTCGCAACCAAATCCTGAAAATGGAAGAACTTTTCGAAGGTACACTCACAACATCGGCCGTTTATCCCAGAGAAGTAGTGAAGCGTGCCTTGGATTATGATGCGGCTGCATTAGTGTTTGTCCACAACCATCCCAGCGGGAATCCCAATCCTAGCAAGGATGACCTTACCATCACAAAAAAATTAAAGGGAGCTGCTGAAACAATTGATGTTTCGGTTCATGATCACCTCATTATTGCTGGGAATGATATTTATTCTTTTGCAGACCATGGATTGATCTGACGATGTCATTGTTTAACAGAGATGAAGTTGTCGATCAGAACTTCACCAAATGTGTGAATGATGGAAACTTACCTAAAGCACGGACCAACCTGCTCTTATCCCAGACCAACATTCGATCATCTGTCCTCATTTCCATATTTGAATCTCAGGTATTTAGTCGCCATATGGATCTGAAGGCACGGCTTTTAAAAAATGAAGGGAAGTGCTTTTATACTATTGGTAGTTCCGGACATGAGGGGAATGCAGTTTTTGGTAAAGTGTTCCCATACACGGACATGGCCTTTCTCCATTATCGCAGTGGTCCTTTTTTCATTGAAAGGTCGAAACAGATTCCTAAAGCCACGCCACTATATGATATGGCTCTATCTTTTATGGCATCTTCTGAAGATCCCATCAGCGGTGGACGCCATAAGGTCATTGGTAGTAAGCCACTGAATATTCCGCCCCAGACTAGTACTATTGCAAGCCATCTACCTAAGGCGGTGGGTACAGCATTTTCCATCGACCGAGCTAAGGGCCTGGGAATTCCGGAAAGAGAATTAAAGGGTGACAGTATCGTTATCTGCAGTTTTGGTGATGCCAGTGCGAACCACGCTACTGCTTTGAGCGCTTTTAACACTGCCCGCTGGATTACCCATGCGGGCGGTCATGTGCCTATTGTTTTTATTTGCGAAGACAATGGCACTGGTATTTCTGTCCCTACAGATAAGCGTTGGATTGAGCAGAATTTTTCAGATCTTCCGGGAATCAATTACATCCAGGCTGATGGCCTTCATCTTATTGATCTCATCATCAATACTCGACGTGCTGAGCAAGATTGCCGAATTAATCGATCACCTATTTTTATTCATATGAGAACGGTGCGACTCATGGGTCATGCTGGTTCCGATGTGGAAGTTGGCTACCGTCCTTTGGCAGAAATAGAAGCCACAGAATTCAATGATCCTTTGCTCCATTCAGCTCGAATTCTGATGGAAAACAAATGTTTATCCGCGGAAGAGATTCTGAATCTTTATGAATCTGCCCGAGCACAAATAGGTCCTGTCTATGATGCTGCCACACTTCGACCAAAACTGGAATCATCTAAAGATGTGATGGCTTCCATCACCGCCAATCAAACTACGCGAAAGGCGCCAAAGCAGGCCACACAAAAGGCACGGAAAGAATTATTCGGAAAAGAATTCAAACGCATAGATCAACCCCAGCACATGGCGAAGCTCATCAATTATGCTTTGTCCGATATCATGCTCCGTTATGAGAATACGTTGGTGTTTGGGGAAGATGTGGCACAGAAGGGTGGTGTCTATCACGTGACAGCCGATCTCTATAAACAATATGGTATCCGCCGTGTGTTCGACAGTTCGTTGGATGAAACATCCATCATTGGATTTGGAATCGGATTTGGTCATAATGGGTTTGTTCCGATTCCAGAGATCCAGTTTTTGGCTTATCTTCATAATGCAGAAGACCAATTGCGCGGTGAAGCAGCAACACTCGCCTTTTTCTCTGAAGGCCAGTTTACCAACCCCATGGTTTTGCGTGTTCCCGGATTGGGCTATCAAAAGGGTTTCGGTGGACATTTCCATAATGACAATTCGCTGACGATCTTTCGGGATCTGCCCGGGGTGATTCTTGCGGTACCGTCTAACGGTGCTGATGCTGCAAAGATGCTGCGAACGGCGGTGCGTGAAGCCCATGTGAATGGCCGTGTGGTTGTATTTGTGGAACCCATCGCCCTCTATATGATAAAAGATCTCCACGAGCCAAAAGATGGGAAATGGAATTTCCAATATCCTGATTTATATGAAGAAATTCCATTGGGTGAGTTCGCGGAATATGGAATTGGAAAGACGCTCACCATTATTACCTATGGGAATGGATTGTACCTATCGCTCCAGGCCCAAAAAGAAATCGAGAAAAAACTGAAGAAAAAAATCAAGGTTATTGACCTTCGGTGGCTTTCTGATATTAATCTCCCCCATGTACAAGAAGCCATTGACACTTGTGAAAATGTACTCATTGTGGATGAATGTCGGAGAACGGGGTGTCATGGAGAAGGCCTTTTGGCCAATTTGGTTGGGGAAAGTAAAAAACCATTGAATATTAAACTTCATGCGGCGGAAGATAGCTTTATTTCTCTTGGTGTTGCCGCTACAGCCACGCTGCCCAGTAAAGAATCTATTATTCAACATGCGGTGGAGTTAGTTAATGGGTAGTAATAATTTTCATACAGCCTTTAAATCCTCGCCTATGATCAGCCACGGCGAACAGACACACAGGGATAGAAACGCAATTCTTTTTTCTTTCCCTTCCTGTATTTGGATGGGACTAAGGGAAAGTCCAAAGAAATGAAAGAACGCATAGTTGTAATTTGTCCTGGCCGGGGAACTTATACTCGGGAGACATCTGGTTACCTGAAAGTTTATGGTGCGCCGGCACAATACCAGATTACATCTATGGATGAACACCGAAATTCCGCAGGGCTGCCTACAATCACTGAATTGGATTCCCAACCCTACAAAGCCAAAATTCACATGGCTGGGGAACATGCTTCACCACTCATTTATGCCTGCAGTTTGTCTGACTTTCTTTCGATTGATAAAAGCAAATACGAAATCGTCGCTATCACCGGTAATTCAATGGGCTGGTATATAGCCTTGGCTTTGGGTGGCTCGCTGATGCATGAAAATGCCTACCATTTAATTTATACCCTTGGGTCTATGATGAAAAATGGTATCATTGGTGGACAGATTATTTATCCTATTGTGAATGAGAACTGGCAGGTGGATGTAGTGAAAAAAGAATTGGTTCTCTCTGAAATTGAAAAGGCCGGTGCTCATGTTTCCATTTTTCTTGGAGGATATTTAGTCATAGGTGGCGAACAAAAATCATTGGACAACCTTCTAAAAAAATTACCCCCGGACGATAGATATCCTTTTCAATTACCATTTCACGCCGCATTCCATACACCACTTCTGCAGTCTGTTTCTCATAAAGCATTAGGATTGCTATCTGAATCTTTATTTCAAAAACCTTCGTTGCCATTGGTGGATGGACGGGGACATATCTGGTCACCTTTCAGTACGAACACTAAAGAATTACAAAATTACACTTTGGGTCACCAAGTGACAAAAACCTATGATTTCACTGCTTCCATCACCGTAGCTATGAAAGAATATTGTCCGGATAAATTGGTATTACTGGGTCCCGGAAATACCTTGGGTGGCTCCATCGGGCAAATTATAGTTCAAAATAATTGGTTTGATGTGGACTCAAAGCAGGGTTTTTCAAAACTTCAGAAAAATGAACCCTATCTCGTATCCATGGGAATAGAAGATCAACGGAAATTTGTATGCTTACGTACCGCAAAATAGAAATCCTGGATTCCACCCTAAGGGAGGGGGAACAAACCCCTGGCGTTTCTTTTACAGTAGAACAAAAAATTGCCATGGCTAAACAGCTTGATGCTTTTGGCGTTGATTTTATTGAATTGGGTCACCCAGCTGTTTCTCCTGATGTGTATGAAGCGGTAGAAGCCCTGAATGAACTTGATCTGAATGCTAAAAAAATGGCACATGGACGGGCATCCAAATCTGATATCAATGATGCAACAACTATCAACGTAGAATGGATTGGGTTATTTTTTGGCACGTCGCCTTTGAGCTTAAAACACAAATTCAATGTGACAAAATTAGAAGCATTAAAGCGAATCGAAACCGCTGTAAAATATGGGAAAGACAAAGGACTCAAACTCCGGTTTACTGCTGAAGATGCAAGCCGGACCGATATTGATTTTTTAATTAAAGTGGGACAATTGGTTCAAAATTCCAGTGCGGACCGATTTAGCCTAGCGGATACAGTCGGGTGTTTAACACCCACAAAAACTAAGGAATTGGTGAATCGAGTCGTTTCTGAACTAGATATTCCTGTCCATTTTCATTGTCATAATGATTTTGGGCTAGCCAC
>DTUG01000180.1:19405-34104 GCA_012964275.1 Fidelibacterota bacterium
AAAATGCTTTCAGTCATAAGGCTGGACTTCATGTTAAAGCTGTCCTAAAAGATCCAAGATCTTATGAGGCAATATCTCCGGAAAAGTTAAATCGCGAACGAAAATTTATTATCGATAAATATACAGGAAGAGCCGCCATTAAGAATCGTTTGAGAGAACTAGGGATTAAACTGGATAAAAAGGATATTAGTAACCTCTTAGTAAAAATAAAATCTAGGCCTAGAGTCATCGAATGGACAGATGATGAATTAAGATCTCTCCTGAATAATGTATAGGAATAACCCGAAAGTAAGTGGTCGAGTTAATTCTGTCTAATTCGCTAATTTTCTCGGTTTAAATCAAGGAATAATTATGCAGTACATTGGACCGGACTTTTACAATATTTCTGATCTGTTGAAAGAGGAAGAATTATTAATACAGAAAACTGCTCATGAATTTGTTCAGAATGAATTTATGCCCGTGGTAAATGAACATTACGAAAAAGGAACCTTTCCAACTGAAATTGCCACCCAACTTGGTGAACTGGGTTTTATGGGATCTTCTCTGCCTGAAGAGAGTGGGGGTGCAGGAGTAAGTAATGTAGCCTATGGTTTGATTCTCCATGAACTTGAGCGCGGAGATTCCGGTTTAAGATCCTTCGTCAGTGTCCAGGGTGCGCTGGTGATGTACCCTATACATTCCTACGGTTCCGATGAACAAAAGCAGAAATGGCTGCCAGGTTTAGGCTCCGGAGAGTTAATTGGCTGCTTTGGTTTAACAGAAGCCAACTTTGGTTCCAATCCTGGAGGGATGGTTACAAAAGCTGTACGAGATGGAGACGATTGGATCATTAACGGGTCAAAAATGTGGATCACCAATGGGTCTATCGCTGACGTTGCGGTGGTATGGGCAAAGGACGAGGAACAAATTGTACGGGGCTTCCTGATAGAAAAAGGAATTGATGGTTTTTCATCCTCCGATATTCATGGAAAATTGAGTCTTCGCGCGTCAGTTACATCAGAACTATCCCTAGTAAATGTGCGAGTTCCGGACTCTGCACGATTACCGAAAGTTGAAGGTTTAAAAGGCCTACTTTCATGTTTGACCCAAGCCCGTTATGGCATTGCTTGGGGTATGCTCGGCGCTGCTGTGGATTGCTATGAAACAGCCCTCAATTATGCAAAGGAACGTAAACAGTTTTCCAAACCAATTGCCGGTTACCAACTGACTCAAGCAAAGTTGGCCGAAATGATTACCCGAATTACAGAAGCGCAATTGTTGGTCTATCGCTTGGGACGATTAAAAGATGAAGGCAAAATGACCTTTCAGCAAGTCTCCATGGCGAAACGGAATAATTGTGTTCTCGCAAGAGATATTGCCAAAATATCCCGTGGAATATTGGGTGCAAACGGTATTACGGAAGATTATCCTATCATGCGCCACATGGCGAATATCGAATCGGTTTACACCTATGAAGGCACTCATGAAATGCATACATTGATTCTGGGGCAGGAAGTGACAGGAATAGCGGCATATGATTCATAATAATTTTTAGATTTATATTAGGTGTGAATCTGGTTTGAAGCGAAGGAAGTTTATCAAAACAACTGCCGTCAGTATTGCAGCACCAACAATTCTTTTGTCAAATCAAAACATACCTTCAAACCACAATAATCCTTTGGTGCTATCCACTTGGACGCATGGACTTCCGGCCAACAAAGCAGCGTGGAAAATTTTATCTAAAAATGGTTCAGCTCTTGATGCTGTCGAAGCAGGAGCAAAAGTACCGGAAGCCGATCCGAAAAGCACATCTGTAGGTTATGGTGGATTACCAGATGAACAGGGCAAGGTTACCCTCGATGCCTGCATCATGGATCACACTGGTAATTGCGGTTCTGTAGCATTTATTCAAAATATCAAACATCCTATTTCCGTGGCGCGGAAAATCATGGAAGTAACCAAACATGTAATGCTTGTAGGAGAAGGGGCAAGACAGTTTGCCGTCTCTCAGGGATTTGAAGAAACGGATCTACTAACAGATGAGTCTAGAAAAGCCTGGAAAAAATGGGAAAAAGAACAATTTCAGAGCACACCACATGATACCCATGACACCATTTCTATATTGGCGCAGGATTACAAGGGGAATCTGGCAGGAGCCTGCACCACCAGTGGCTGGGCCTATAAGTTGCACGGCCGTGTTGGTGACAGCCCCATCATTGGCGCTGGACTTTTTGTGGATAATGAAATCGGATGCACTGCTGCAACTGGACTTGGCGAAGAAGTCATCAAAACAACTGGGAGTTTTTTAGTCGTGGAATTGATGCGCCAAGGATACTCACCAAACGAAGCCTGTGAAGAAGCTTTAAAACGCATCATAAAAAAACACAACAGAAATCCTGATTTTCAGGTTTCTTACATTGCTCTCCGTAAAGATGGAGAGATTGGTTCAGCCTGTATAAACGGGAGTTTTGAATATGCCCTGGCAAATAAAAAAGGAAATAAACTTCATAAAATAAAGGGTCTTATATAATCCACTTGTTTGAAAAACTAACCAATAGATTCATTCCGATTACGAAAGAACCGGCCCATATATACCGAACTAAAATTGGTGTTTTTCAAGGATGGATATCTGTCTGGGTCAATGGAATTTTATTCCTGGTTAAGATGACTATAGGATTATTGGTGGGTGCTGTAAGTGTTATCGCTGATGCCTTCCATACCTTATCTGATGTCTTTTCATCTGGAGTAGTGATTTGGGGATTCCGGGCGTCCGAAAAACCTGCTGATAAAGAGCATCCGTATGGTCATGGCAGGGTAGAGTACATTGCCACCCTTATTATTGCAATTTTATTAGGAGTTGCGAGTATAGAGTTTGTTGAAGCCTCAATTAACCGAATCATTTCTCCAAGTCCAGTGAATCCGGAATGGTGGATGGTTGGTGTTATTGCCTTCACAATAATTATTAAGGAAACCACCGCGCGGTATGCAGAATTTCTTTCGGCAAAGATTGCATCCGGTACGCTACATGCTGATGCCTGGCACCACCGCATCGATGCATTATCTTCACTGCTAGTGATAGGTGCGATGATAGCGGGAAAATTTGGTTATCATCAGTTAGATGGCTGGGCCGGAATTGGTATAGCATTATTCATAATTTGGACAGCATTTTATATTGCCAGAGACGCTGTTGATGATCTCATAGGTAAGCCGCCTGCCAGTCATGAAATAAATGAAATACGGCAAATTGTAATGCAGGTTAAAGGTGTATTAGGAGTGCATGATATTGCGGTTCACAGTTATGGAAAAGATAAATACGTTAGCTGTCATGTTGAGATTGATGCCAATGAGACAACAGCTTCGGCCCATGATTTGTCCGAAGATGTGGAAACCCAGTTAACTAAAATATTGGGTGTAGAACCTACAATACATATAGACCCAGTCCAGCCTGGAAATCCCATGGTAGAAAAAATAAGATCATTTTTGGATGAGCATTGGTTTAATGATTCCCGAATTACAGGCTATCATGATATCCGTATCGTGGATACAGAAAATCATCATGTTATTTTATTCGGGATCAACGTAAGTCCGGGAATGAGTCAAAGTCAGATTGTAGAGTGTTGCAATGAACTGAAAGAATCCTTTGCTGTTTTCCCAAAATACAAAGTGAGTATTAAGGTTTCACATCCCTTTCAGTATTGAAGAGCAGGTTTTAATTAAATACCCATAATAATATCTGCTAATAGTAAAACATCCGCAATCGTGATCACTTGATCAAAATTTAGATCCGCAATTTGTAATTGTTCTTCCGTCATTTCATTTGTTTCCAACAGATGAAATACAATTACCAGCAGATCCATGATTGATAACACCCCATCATTATTTACATCTCCTGGAAGCTGTCGATAATAATCTACAATCTTGATTACTTCCCGCAGCGTAACTTTTGCTGCTTCGTGTGCGGTTTCCCAATCAATCAAACCACCAACGTGAACATGTCCAGCTAGGTAACACGGGATGTTTAACGAATCCATTTCTGCCTTATACCATACTCCGTGGTACCCTTTAAATTCTGATAAATATCCTCCCGCACCATCTGTATAATCGATATAAGCGGTTAGACCCAAACCGGCAGAATCAATGGCTGCTACGATTGTATCCATCGGTAATGATGAGTAGCGGATATAATTAATAGGAACATCCGATTCAGGTGGATTTGGTGTAGGTAAATAAGGCGGAGTAAAATCATTAGACCAAGTTGTCAAATTGTAATATTTCCATTCTAATTCCCAACTGTAATCGATATATCCTCGACTGAATGTGACTATTGCGACTGGTGATAGTGAATCTACAATGTTCCAAAAATCGTTAGATGTATCCTGGTAATCCACTTCCAGATCACCGCTTCCCTGTCCACAGTCTGAACAATCTGGAGGATTAAAAACTGGAAAATATGAAACAACGTTATAACCCCGATCCTCCCAGTTTTCCCCTATCCAGCCTTCTGGGTTAAGCATAAGACTGCGACTAAATAGACGAATAGCTTCGTTGGTGGGAGGCCAGTAGCCAGTCAATAGAATTACTATTCTTTCCCGATCAATTTGTTGTCGGTAAGGAGGCTGGATTATTTTTGTGGATTTTAAGAAATTTGGTTCGGTTACTTTTATAATGGATCGAACGGGTATTGCAGCTGGTTCATCAATAGGCGATAACCATTCAATAATGACCCTGGACGACTTTATCTGTCCAGTTAGTTTTGTTGGATGATGTTCAACAAGGTTTTTTCGGTAAGGACCAATCCATCCGTTAATAGATGGGTTGATAAAATATAACTCTCCATCACTTGGAAAATTGTCAGTATCTAGTTTGAATTGTATTGAGACAGGCTGATCGAAATCCAGGTATATATATTGAATAAGGTTTTTGCCATTGCTGATTGAAATAATTTGATCATGGTCTAGGTCAGAAAATGTGTATTCATTTTCGAAGGATATCGGAACAAGGTTAAGGTTGATGTTGGAATTAAAATATTCTGGAGAACCAAATGGAATTTCTTGACTGGTTGCTGATTTGATCAAAAAGAAGAAAAAGAAAAATGATAAAAGCCGTTTTGATGTCATGTTTTTAACTTAATCTAAAATAATAGAATGATATAGTTTCTTCTCACCATTTGTATTGATACTTGCATGTCCAAAAGAATCAAGCCCAGAAAATATACCTTCTACCGCCCTTCCTTTTTCAGTAAACGTAACAGGTTTATTTAAATGCCCACATCGATCCAGCCATTCATGAACTATTTTGTTTGGATCCTGGTGTATCATTTCAAGAAGGTATTCAAGAGAATTCAGGAATTCTGCAGCAACGAGTTCTCTCTGGTGTGGATGATTTGAACAAATGGACATTGAAGTAGAATGACCTTTGATGCTATCCGGAAATTCATTGCTTGTCTCGTTTACGTTAATTCCAATTCCAACTACTATCTTCTTTATCCATTCTTCCTGTATTTTTGTTTCGCAAAGTATACCCCCTGCTTTTTTCCCATCTATTAATATATCGTTTGGCCATTTCAATTTGGGGTCCAATCCACGCTTCTGTATAGATTGTGCAGCTGCAATACCTATTGCTAAAGAGATGAGACCTGAGCACTCTAACGGATATTTTTTATTAAGAATCACGGACATGGCCAACCCTTTCCCTGCACCCATGAACCAACTATTACCCCCTCGGCCTTTTCCCTGAAACTGATGATCAGTTAATACGACTGTACCATGCTCAGCACCTAAGGCCAATAATTCCCAGGCTTCTAAGTTGGTAGACCCCAAGCGATTGTAATACTCAATTTTCCACCCAAGAATCTTTGTCCGGAGATTTGCCTGTATGAGCTGGGTGAATAACATGATTAAAGAAATAATAGCTGAAATTGCATATATGTAGAGACTACACCGACTATAAGTCCGGATGTAACCTGCACTATTGTATGAGCATTAAGTATAACGCGTGATGTGCTTACTAGTATAGATAAACATATCATAATGATCGGGAAATGATAACCCATTATCCATAACGCGGTCAGTGGGCCTGTGATCCCAATGGCATGAATTGAAATCTTCCAATATTTAGTAATCAGCCAGACCAATGCAGTATTCATACAATAACAGAACATGAGTCCTTGGACCAATTTTGGGCTATTCAATTGAACTAAAATGATAAATCCAGCAGCATAGTAAATTGTACCTAATGCTAATGGCTGAATGCGTTGCTCTTTAATCGAGGCATCTATATCTGAAACTATACCTTTTTTATTTAAAATGATCACAGTACCTATCGGAAGTGCGGTACTAAAAATAAATGAAATAAAAAAAATCAGATTCGGGTTTTCAGGAGCAGGCATAGCCTTATAGGTGAGGATTCCAAATGCTGCGGTGGATATTACCATAGGATGCAACATAAAGGAAATGACATTAGCGAACTGTGTAAAACCAAACTTAATCATATATTTTTATATTCACCGAAAACCTTTCTTAACGTGTCAGACATCTCGCCAAGCGTACATTCATTTTTAACACAGGTAATTAAATGAGGCATCAGATTATCAGATGAATTAGCAGCAGTTTCCAAATTGGATAATTGATTTTGAACCTGGGCATTATTTCGGTTTGATTTTAACTCATTAATTGAACTGATTTGTCGCTTAACAGATTTGAGGTCAATATTTAAGGTTTCTTGTTCAGCTGTGTCTTCCTCTTTATACTTATTAACCCCGATGATAATTTGTTTACCGCTATCCGTTGATTTCTGATATTCATAGGCGCTTTGGGCTATTTCATTTTGGATCCATCCTTTTTCAATGGCTCTGATAGCTCCACCCATAGCATCAATTTCTTCAATCAACCTAAATGTCTTTTCTACGAATTTATCGGTCATTTCTTCGATAATATAACTACCACCAAATGGATCTGGATATTTCTGAATATTAGACTCGTGAGCAATGATCTGTTGGGTTCGCAGAGCCAGTTTCACTGCCTCGTCTGTTGGAAGAGCTAAAGCTTCATCGCGGCTGTTGGTATGTAGGGATTGTGTGCCTCCCAATACAGCTGAGAGTGCCTGAATTGTAGTTCGTACTACGTTGTTGTTAATCTGGTTCGCAGTCAGCGTAGAACCACCCGTCTGAACATGAAACCGGCACATCATTGCTTTTTCATTAGTCACGCCAAACCGGTTTTTCATAATTGTTGCCCATGCTCTTCTAGCTGCCCGGAATTTGGCAATCTCTTCTAAGAATCCATTGTGAGCATTAAAGAAGAAAGAAAGTCTTTGCCCAAAATCGTTTGGATCCAACCCTTGGTCAATAGCGGCCTGGACATAAGCTATTCCATTTGCGAAAGTAAATGCTAGTTCTTGCTCTGCTGTACTGCCTGCTTCACGAATATGATATCCAGATATAGAAATTATATTCCATTTTGGTACATGGTTTGCGCAGAATTCAAATATATCTGTTACTAAACGCAAAGAGTCTTTTGGTGGATAAATATAAGTCCCTCTGGCTGCGTATTCTTTAAGGATATCATTCTGTATTGTGCCGCGTAATCTGTTTGAAGAAACACCTTTATTCTCAGCTGTTACTATATAAAAAGCTAAAATGATTGCTGCAGTTGCATTGATCGTCATTGATGTTGAAACCTTGTCCAATGGTATTTTGTTGAAAAGTGTTTCCATATTTTCAATTGTTGTAATTGGTACGCCTACGCGACCTACTTCATCTTTAGATATAGGATGATCAGAATCATATCCTATTTGAGTGGGAAGATCAAATGCAACGGATAACCCCATTACACCGTTTTTCAGCAAGTATTGGAATCGCTCATTAGATTCCTCAGCAGATGTGAATCCTGCATACTGACGCATAGTCCATGAACAGGATTTATACATATCAGGATAAATTCCCCGTGTGTAAGGGAATTGACCCGGTTCTTCTTTTTTCATTTCATACCTCGTTCCTTTTTGATTGTCTGGTATGCATTGTTTACAGCTTTGAATTTTTCCTCTGCCAGCTTGCGGAGGTCTTCTCCTAAATATGCAACTTTGTCTGGATGATATTTATTTGCCATTTTACGGTAGGCCCGTTTTACCTCGTTATCTTTAGCTGAAGATTTAATCTCAAGTATGGTATAAGAAGATCGTGAATCTTCTATGAACATTGCCTTAATTGATTCAAAATCCTTTTCATTCACATTCAGGTAACGGGAGATGGTATTAATCACTCGTACCTCTTCAGGATGGACATACCCATCCGCCCGGGATAGGCCAAACAAAACATGGATCAGTTCAATTCGACTGGGGTGATCCATTGATCGCTGAATTTGTCGGCAAACATCTTTCAAGGGGTAATCCTGTTGGAGAATATCTTTAAAGAGGATCATGAAATCCCGGACCTGTGATCTATCAAACTGTTGCAGGAGAAACGATTTGACGTAATCCAGTTCAGATTTCAGCAATTGGTCATCCGCCTTCATGACCTTGGCGAATAGAACCAGTAGTGAAACAATGAAGTCACCCGCTTTGGTTTTGGGATATGCAGTTGACCTGTAAGTTTGTCCTGATCCCCAGTAGCCAGCTGAATCTTTTTCAGTCAATTGAGCATAAGCGTATCCCAATATGGCACCGATTGGGCCTCCTAGAACCCAACCGAAACTGCCCCATAATAATTTTCGTCCGATTGTCATATCACTAAATCATTCATATATATAAAATTGAAAAACTGTCTGAATCTTAGATGAATTTAACTGAGGTCAAGCTACCTTTATACATGAGTTTTGAAAGGGAATCGTCCTAACTGGATTTGTTTTCTTCTGGGTATATTCTGCCATGGTTATCCCTTGGCAATTTCGATGTCTGTTTTGGTGGAAAAACATAGTAAAGAAAAAACGTGAGATTCCCCTGATCAAAGTTAGCAGTGATGGCGATGGAGTCGATTCTGTAATTTTTCTACTTCCGGATAAAAAGGAACTTGCTCAGATTGTGAATTATCTGATAAAACCTGAAAAGGAACTTCCTGAATATCCTGTTTGCTATGTTTGTCATGAGGATGCGTTGCCATTTTATCCAAAAGAGGTCCATACAAATTTCATAACCTTTGATGATGATAATTTAAACCAAATGGGTATTATCAATACGGAACCATGGTTGGATCACATGAGAGCCCTGAATTATGATGCGCTGGTAGACTTGAATTTATCATTTAATCCGGCCGCTGCTATGTTAGCCTGGGAATTGGATGTCCCCTTGAAGATCGGTTTTCAATCTTCAATGGCGGATAAGCTTTATACAGTTATTTTAGAACATAAAGGCACTGGATTCCTGGAAAAGAATTTTCAAACAATTGAACAACTACTTGGTATTTCATGAAAATGACTGTTTTTGAAGATCATCAGGCTTTAAACCTGGAACCCATTTCAGTTACCCGGGCTGTGTTTGATATTCGCTGCGGAGCTGAAACTTTTATTGAGAGAATCAACAGGCTAAATGCAAAAAAAATATCTTCATTAGTGGTTCGAAATGAACTGGCTGATATTACCCGTGACAATCACCCCGGGACCTCAGTTAATCCCGATACATTTGTTGGTGGTATTTGGTTAAATGGCAGCGTACTCTGGTCAGCCGATCAGATCAAAGTAATAAAATCCACGCCCGAAACAGTGTTTTTCCATGGTGAAGGCCTAGTTGCCTTGAATTTATCCTCCGATGCTATTAATAAATGGGTATCTGCTGGCGGGCCACTTTCTGGAAAAATTCCAAAAGGAATATTAAAAAAGGAAATAAAGGTTCAAAAAGCCAACTATCTTTGGGATATTTTGAATTGGATTCCTGAAATCGTCCAAGAAGCAGCTGAACACCTTTCATCAATTCCTGCTAACTCCAAGGTGGCTACGGATGAATCAGAAGGTCCAGTAGTGATCTCGGAAAATGTAACAATTCAGCCATTCACCTTTTTAAAAGGCCCGGTTTTTATAGGGTCTGGATCCACTATAACCGCACACTCAAAAATAGAAAAATCTATTATTGGACCTGGTTGTAAAATTGGCGGGGAAGTACATGGCACCATTTTCCAGGGCTGGTCCAATAAAGTTCACGATGGTCACCTGGGTGACAGTTTCGTAGGAGAGTGGGTGAACTTTGGAGCTGGCACCACTAACAGTAACCTGAAGAATAATTATTTACCCGTTTCGATTAAAGTGAATAGACAGTTGATTAACTCGGATTTATTGTTTCTTGGATTATTTATTGGCGATCATTCCAAGAGTGCCATTGGTACCCAGTTCAATACCGGAACAAATGTGGGAGTGGGATGTAATATTATTTCCCATGGATTTTCCAAAAGGCATATACCTTCTTTTACATTTCATTATAACGGCCGTAACAAAAAAATAGATTTTGACCAATTCCTTGAAACGGCATCTAATGTGAAAGCACGAAGGGACAAGGCATTAACCAAAACTGAAATAGCTTTGTTAAGAAATATATTTCTATCTTTACATAACAGTTGACGTCCCCACGTCCACCGTTTATATTATCGGCCGATTTTTAGGGATATTCTAAATGTTAGAAGGCATAATTTGTCCTGTCTGTGAAAACACTATCAAAGAAATAGATTTGAAGGATTCTTTGGTTTGTGGGCATTGCAGGAGTGATTTAAAAGACCGAAAATATCTGGATTTTCTCGAATTTTTAATGGCAAACGCGATTGTGGAGAATCTGGATTTCTTTGACCCGCAAGTCTATAGCGAAGATGTGGATGATCTAGATCAAACCAAAGAGGAGGAGGGTGATC
This sequence comes from Fidelibacterota bacterium, assembly GCA_012964275.1. Taxonomy (GTDB): domain Bacteria; phylum Fidelibacterota; class Marinisomatia; order Marinisomatales; family UBA1611; genus UBA1611. The sequence continues at coordinate 30,210 of DTUG01000180.1, forward strand.
CTAGTGAGTTTGAGAAAAAGAAGGATCACTACAATATCTACGAAAATGAGGTAATACCGAAAGATACTGCGGATGATAATATTAAAGGGTATGCCCAGTTCGATGGATTAAATGAGGAATGGGAAGATTTTAATGAACGTGAGTTCGATAAGATTTAAGGAATCGTCATGAACCGAGAAAAGAAAAACATTCAGCAGATTAACATTGAACTGGATTCAGATGTCAGTTCTGGAGAATATGCCAACTTTGTTGTTATAACACATTCACCAGCAGAATTTGTATTGGACTTTACCCGAATTTTACCAGGTGTTCCAAAGGCAAAGGTTCATTCGCGGATTATTATGGCCCCGCCTCATGGAAAAGCTTTTTTACGAGCTCTGCAGGATAATATTGCCAAGTTTGAGTCCAAACACGGTGAAATAAAATTGCCCAACAGAGAAGATGGATTTTCTGCTTTTGGCGTAAAACCACCCGATGATACAATGCCGAACTAAACTTTTGGTGCATCACTAGTATCATACCAGACCCAGAATTGCCCCCTTTTCAGTTCCCTCATCTTAATAACCACCCAAAGGGTAATCACTCCCCAGGCCAGCGTATAACCTGTGATTCCGCCAGCAAGGATATCTCCCGGGTAGTGGACGCCTACGTAAACACGGGAAAATGCGATTAAAAATGCTAACGCGTATAGTGCAATTTTGAATCTCTTAAAAAAATAGGAGAGAACTGTCGCTGCGGCATAACTATTTGCCGCATGATTAGATGGAAAACCCCATTTTCCACCTTTTGATACAAGCAAATTGATTTGATCCGCAATCTCATGAGATGGTCGGATTCGACCAATCCAGGGTTTTAGGATTTGAGCACATACAGCGTCACAAAAAATAGCAGTTATCAATAAAACCCCAAGCGAAATTTTGCCGCGTTTCCCTGAAACCAAGCCTAAATATCCAATCAGGATCAATATCGGTAGGATCCATATTTTTTCGTTGGTCACAATTGGCATTAAGTGATCAAAAAATGGATTGGACAGGGAATTATTTATCCAAACCATTAAAATTTTATCGATTTCAGCCGCTTGTTTTAGCATATTATTCAAAAGTGTTAAACTAGAAATATCTTGCCGGTAGCAGGTGAAGAACTTAATTTACTTCAGAGATTTTAAAGCAGGATAATGGAATAGAAACCTGGCAGTTCCCCCGCTACCCGGTTTTAATTTATCCTGCTTCCCTTAGTGAAAAAGCCCCTGATGATAGGGGCTTTTTCACTTACTCAAAATTTAGTTTGTAATCGAAGAACAATCATTCTACCAAGGGATGGACCTCCGATAATTTCGGTATGCTTGTTATTTAGAGCATTATTGATTGTAAAGTTTGTTGAAAGATATTTATTGAATTCATATCCCAGGTGCAGATCAAAAATCGTGTAAGGACTAATATCACCATAATAGATTCCAGACGACCATTTAAAACCATCCACATACCGGGCATTTAAAGATGCTGTGAACGGCCAGCGTCTGGAATTGTATTGGAGTTTCATCCCAGCTTTATTTCGCGGCGCATTGATCGGATCTTTTGCTTTTGTAATGGGATTAAAAAATTCAGTCATACCCAGATGGGAATATGTAAAATCTAATTTCCAGGCCCGATTAAGAAAAATGGCAAGACTTCCGTCAAGACCCCAGAGATCGACTTCACCGTAGTTGACAAAGCCTATTACAACAGGAGTTGGGATGCCATTTATGGTATCACCAATTGCACTAACCCCTTCCAAACCCTGTAGCCAGATATCTAAAGCATGGTCATAATCATCCTGATCATTAATATTGACGCCGCCATCATCATCTAAAGTATTGGTAATACTGTCTTCATTATAATCATCGGTCAAGATAGATCTTTTAATCACGAGCGGCGTGACGAATGTTGCTCCACTGATAAAACTGGAGAAGTGACTGGTGTATAGGTCCACTGTGCCATATATATTATCTGTGACTTTTCCCTTATAGCCGAACTCCCAGCTACTTATTATTTCAGACGTAAGCTCTGGCTGATCTTCTAACGTTCCTCTGAAATATCCCGTGACCCTAGGGTCAACTGATGGGTAAAAGTAAATTAGGGTAGAGTCTACTGCTTGGTATATTCCATCGTAAGGATTATACCACATGGGACTTCCAGCATTGTTTTTTGGATAAGTATATCCACCATGAGCACCTCTGGCATAAACCTTAAATACGCTGAATCGGGTAACAAATATATCAAGAAACAGAGCCTGGTTTGATGGGGTATTAAATGCCTTGGCCCATGTGATACGATAGTTTTGATTTTCCCGATGTTTATATAGTAAACCAAATTTAGGAGAAAATTGTACTCCATCTGTTTTATTAAAATCGAAATCCCAGTTTAATGGATTGTATGAATCATTATATCCAGAATTGTTGAAATTGATAACATTAGTTAATCGGTCATGGACATCAAAACGGGTTGCATGTATGAATTCAAGTTTATCAGAAAGTTTCCAGTTTAGCTGGTAATAGATACCCAGTTCATTAATCCTATAGCGATTATCTTCGGCACCCTCGTCAATACCTTCATCAATGTTTTCATCAATCTTACCATCGCCATCATTATCTTTTCCATCCGCATATACAAATACATGAGTTCCCTTAATAAGACGCGCACCTTCTTCTATCTGATCAACTGCAGGGTCGAAAATTCTGTCTCCATCAATATCGGTCCATGGCAGGCCGTTCCCGTCAATATCATTAAAATCATCGCTATCATGATCATTATCGATCCCATCTTTAACTGCACCTTGTACATTATCATTGCCGTATAAAAGAGCATCATAGAGATTGTCTCCCCAGTCTGAAGTAGGATCATAACCAGATATTTGCCCTAGTGAATCAATGGATCTGTAGGATTCTCCGACATCATAATAATAACTGTCGTTCACATCCCAAAAATGGTTTGGAGATCCAGCTTCACCATTGCCGTTATTATCACGATAATCATTTTTATCCCGGTCTGATAGAATTGTTCCCCTTGTATCGGGCAGTGTCAGGAAATAGTCGAATCCCCAGACCAACCGAAGATCACCGCCAATAGGATTTGTTTTATTTTTTAAGAAATATAATTCATTTTCAATGAAATGTTGTAGCTGAAAACTGAATTTCTTTGAACGATCATAGATAAGACTTCCTGTCGCAAGGTTGCGTGTCGGATGAGCAGGGTTTCCAGAATAGCTGGAATTTAAATAACTCTGTATGAAAATATTTTTCCAGCGCATTTTTCCTTGATAATAATTATAGACCCAACCATCAGCAAGATACCTGGCAATCCCAGTGATATTGATATTTCTGGCCCAAGCATAACCGTGTGAAAAAATTGCAGTAAAGTCTGAGTTTGGTTCCCAATCCATGCGAAGATCGTAGCGGACATTTCTGACATTAAAATCGGGAAAATCATTTATACCATCATCATCAGCATCTTTAATTATTTTTGGGAGGTCGCCATAATTGATACTGAAATCACTCTCATCAACCTCGTCGATCGTACCATCGTTATCATTATCTATATTATCATTGCCCCAGTTATCATTATAAATATCGTTGCCATTTGTGTCAAAAATAATGTTGCCATCTTCATCAAACGTATAATCTCCAAAACCTCCATTTGGAGCATCCCAATGGGCATAGTTATTCCCAAATCGTGCCAGCCATTGTGATCCTATCTCATCAACTTCATCAATATATCCATCCCCATCATTATCGATACCATCGAACCATTTTTCGTCCGCTTCATCGATTCCTTTATCAATTCCTTCATCGATATTCCCATCCCCATCATTGTCAATGCCGTCCGTGTAACCGCGGCCGATATCTTCGAATGTCAGATCA
>DTUG01000181.1 GCA_012964275.1 Fidelibacterota bacterium
TTAGTATACCCATCACTGTTTCTACCACCAGTTACACTTATAGAAATTTCATAGTTCCCAGTGGCACCACCAAAGCCGTCAACAACAACGTAGTATTGCCCTGGCTGGAGGGTAACAGCCCACAATCCACTGGGAGGATAGGGCGCAGTGTATTCAGGACAGTTAGTGAAATCATCATCATTATAATTACCAGTTGAAACCGGTGTAATACAATCCTGATCATTTGTGAATATCTCTAACTTTGTATCATAGTCTGTTGGAGTATTACATAGTGTAAAATCAAATGTTGTTGCTTCACCCACATTAAGCGTATAGGCAACGTCTTCCCCTTGGGAACCTTGGACAAGCCAGTCATCCCCCATGCCTGCATTGGTGCTTGCGTGTGAGAATGGGAGTTCATTCACTGGAAAATCACCACAACCAATATTGCCAATGGGTTCAGCCCAAGCGATTATGTTTTCCTGATTCCCTCCAAAAACTGTAAGCCCTACTGGAGGGCAAAGTTCTTCATCCTGTGCGAAAAGGGAAACGCTAAAAAAGGGTAGTACTAAAAGGAGTGTTAGCTTTTTAATCACAATCATATCTCCTGATTAATTTTATTAAAAAATATCGGTTGGTTAAAATTTTTGTGAAACTTGGAACACGCAAATTTAGTAACTCTCGTCAGAAATTCAATCAATTTTCTATAACCGAATTTATTACTTTCCTTTGTTTACATTTTAAAATCGAAAGGATGTCATAGAATTTTAATTTTACATACCTTATTTCCATTATATACTTCGTTGAAAACTGATGATCCAATTCTTATTATCAAATCTTGATCCACTATTATCATGGATGAAAAATGGCAAATCAATTCTGAGATAAAGATCCTTTTCAAAAATATCCGTTTTCAATCTCAGGCCCACACCACCATCAGCCAGGGTTCTTTTAGTAAAATAATTATTTAATTCTAGGGCATCATTCTTTTTACGATCCCAGAAAAGTCCCCCATCAATAAATGCAGCAAATTCAAGGATGATATTCGCTTTATTAGGCTTAGATAAATTTTTATTGATGCTGAATTCGGAAGATGTAGCCATGAGCGCTTCAGCGCCTCTCTCTCCCTTTCCAACAAAACCGCGAAGATTTCCTTCACCGGGCATATGGTAATGCAAAAACAAGGATTCCTGACCATAAAACTGGTCCACCAGGTAATTTTTTCTAAGCATATCGTTGGAACTGTTGCCTTCAATATTATATCCTTCCTGTCCAGGGACGCCTAAATCACCTGCCCAGATTTTGCCGCCAATAAATCGTTGCTTGATATACAATGTAAAATTTCTATTTAGATCAGGCCTTTTCTTATTCTCTATACCCAGCGTTTTTTTGTGCTCGAATGTCCCTGAAGCAGTCAAACGATTAAACTCCCAAGTTGAAACCGGGCTCAGGGTTGTTGCACCATTCAAGGATAAATCAAGGGGCCCCAGTGTCGAATTCCAGTTAAAATATCCTACGGCTACTTTTCCAGATGCATCATAGCCAAGGGTTGACGCACGTAACTCATCATATTCCGGCTGTACATAGAAGCCTCCGGCAAAGGTATGGGTCGGGGTCCTTCCGTAAACCCTGTTCCATTTTTTTTCAACTTCTCCGCCATACTCCTTGACTCCCGGCCGGTTGTAACCCCAATAATAAAACGTTGTCCTCGGGAAAAAATGAACCGGCTGGCTCCATCCGCTGACATACCAGTAGACATTATTCGACTGCAAGGCATAATTGGCCCGCAACGTGATACTCTCATAGGGACCATAATCCCGGTCAATCGTAAGACCCGGAGCAAAA
>DTUG01000182.1 GCA_012964275.1 Fidelibacterota bacterium
AAACTTTAGTATCGGGATCATCTCAGAATAAGGATATACAAGATGAACGACTAACCGAGGTCGCAAGGTGTGATACCGTGATGTTCTCTTACTCCTGTTTCGGCGGCGTTGATTACGTCGTAACTGTTTAGTATAATGACTCATAAGGTTTCACCAACTGTCTTACCTTGCTTGGAGCGTACATATTCTCCCTTATACCTGATTCCCTTACCTTTGTATGGTTCCGGTTTACGGAAAGACCGAATCTTTGCTGCAACAGCACCCACTAATTGTTTATCTATACCTTCGACTTTGATCGCATTGCGATCGGACGTGACTGTTATTCCTTCGGGAACATCAAAATATATATCATGAGAGTATCCAACCTGCAACTTCAAGCGGTTTCCCTGCACCTTTGACTGGTAGCCCACACCTATAATCTCCAGTTCTTTCACAAAACCTTCAGAAACACCCAACACCATATTGTTGATGACTTGCCGTGTAGTCCCATGAAGAGATTTATGAGTGCTACTATCAGACGGCCTCTCAAAATGCAATTTGCCATCCGCTTCGGAAACTTTAATCTCTGGATGGCAATTCCAATCTTGAGAGCCCTTTGGCCCCATAACTTTAATATTATTAGCCTGAAGTTGAACTTTTACACCTTCGGGTAATTGAATAGGATTTTCTCCAATTCTAGACACCTAAAAGACCTCGCATATCAATTCTCCACCTACATTTAATTTATTTGCGGTTTTATTGGAAATGACTCCTTTGGATGTTGACAAAATTGAAATTCCAAGACCATCAAGTACACGCGGAGCCTTTCCGGCACCTACAAAAACACGTTGACCGGGTCGACTGATTCGTTTAATGTTTTCTATAACCGATTTTCTTTGATAATCATATTTCAGAAAAATCCGAATCGTTTCTCTATTCTCATCAGCTATAAAGAAAAAATCTTTGATATAACTTTCCTCTTTCAATACTAAAGCAATACGTTTTTTCATATTTGAACTAGGTACATCCACCCAGCGTTTGTTCGCTGCTAGTCCATTACGGATTCGAGTTAAGAAATCAGCCACAGGATCAGTCATAGTCATAAAATCTTCTCCTACCAGCTTGCTTTGGTTACACCAGGGATTTCCCCTTTGAGCGCCATTTCACGAAAACATATGCGACAGAGACCAAAACGACGCAAATAGCCATGGGGACGTCCGCATTTAAAACAACGATTTTTTTCCCGAGTAGAATATTTCGCTTTACGTTTTGCTTTGTGTATTTTTGACTTCTTCGCCATCAAGCAGCCTCATCTACTTCAATTTTCACTGGTTTGTCTCTTAATGGAAGTCCCAGCTCTTTTAATAACCAATATGCTTCATCATCTGTATTGGCTGATGTTACCAACGTAATGTTAAGCCCGCGTATTGCTTCAATCTTATCATAATCGATTTCGGTAAAAATAATCTGTTCTTTAATACCATAATTATAATTACCCTTGCCATCAAAAGACTTAAAAGATAAACCCCGGAAATCTCTTGAACGTGGAAGAGCGATTGCAATCATTCTTTCCAAAAATTCGTACATCCTATCTGCACGCAGAGTCACCTTGCAACCAACGGGGAAGCCCTTGCGTATTTTAAAATTAGATATATCTTGTTTTGACTTTGTCACAATAGGTTTCTGGCCTGATATAACTGTTAATTCAGCTATTGCACTTTCCAGACCTTTTGCATTTGTCTTTGCATCCCCTACACCCATATTCAAAGATATTGAAAGTAATTTTGGGACTTCCATTAAATTTTTATATCCAAATCTTTCTATCAATTTAGATGAAAT
>DTUG01000183.1 GCA_012964275.1 Fidelibacterota bacterium
AGAATTGATCCTATCTTGCCACGATATAGCTGATGGTGGTATTGCATCTGCAATTGCTGAAATGACCTTTGGAAATGGAATTGGGTGTGATGTTGAAATCAGTGGTGATATGTCTGCGCATAAAATTTTATTTTCTGAAACGGGCGGATTTGTTTTGGAAGTATCAATAAATAATGTGGAAGCAATACGATCCACATTCTCCCATTATGGTATTGAACTAATTAAAATCGGATCCACGAATAATTCAAGATCAATGACCCTTAATAGCATCATCAATTTATCAGTCCAAAAAGCACAAGATGCATGGACAAAGGGATTGCGTGAAAAATTATAATGGCTAAGATCGATTATAAATCAGCAGGTGTGAATATTGACGCTGGCAACGAAGCCGTGGAGCGCATCAAGGATGGGGTGAAATCCACCTTCACGTCCAATGTTCTCACCGGGCTTGGTAGTTTTGGATCGCTTTACGACCTGAAGCCCATCATGGAAAATTATGATAATCCGGTCATGGTCCAGAGTATTGATGGCGTGGGAACCAAAACCATCATCGCTCGCAAACTAGGTAAATTCGACACCATTGGCATTGATCTTTTGAGCGCCTGTGCCAATGATATCTTGGTAATGAGTGCCCGGCCGCTCACCTTTCTCGATTATATCGCCAACGATAGACTGAAACCGGACATCATTGAGGAGATTGTTTCCGGAATGGTAAAAGCCTGCAAAGAAATAAGCGTATCTTTAGTGGGGGGCGAAACAGCCGAAATGCCTGACACCTACCTGCCCGGCGAGCATGACCTTGTCGGCGTCATCACCGGCGTGGTGGAAAAGGATAAGATCATTACTGGTGAATCCATTCAGCCTGGCGATGTGGTCCTTGGGTTACCATCCAACGGTCTACACACCAACGGCTACTCCTTCGCCCGGAAACTCTTTTTCGATATTGGTGGCTATGATGTGAATGAAACAATCCCCGAATTGGAAAAATCGGTCGGACTAACATTACTGGAACCCCACATTAATTATACGAACCATGTGTTCTCCGCATTGGATAATGGTGTTGATGTGAAAGGTATTGCCCACATCACCGGTGGTGGGTTGGTGGAAAATATTCCAAGAATTTTACCAGATGGATGTAGCGTTGAGATCCAAAAAGGATCCTGGCCATCTCTCCCTGTTTTTGATGTAATGCAATCCATCGGCAATGTAGATGAAGATGAAATGTACCGCGCATTCAATATGGGTATCGGCATGGTCTTCATCGTAGATCCCACCGATGCAGATGAGATAAAAGATGTACTGAAAGAGTTGACGGATGTATATGAGATCGGTTCTGTTATTCGTGGAAATAAAAACGTGACAATCACTTGAAAAAACTCTTTTCAATATTATTAATCACTTGGTTCATTTTTACCAGTTGCAGCAAATCTAAAATAGCAGAGATTCCGGATGGGATTGTACCATATTCAATTTATTCTGGTACGCTTGCTGTGGGTACTGTCAAACTCCGGCTTGTATTCAAGATTTATAAAGACAAGAATAACAAGCTGATTGCCACCCTGGACAGCCCGGACCAGGGCGCGATGGATATTGCTGTCGATGCGGTCACCATCACGGATTCAACTATACGGTTTGACCTGCCAAACCTGAAAGCGTACTATGACGGGGCACTACAACCGGATAGCTCCTATCAAGGCACCTGGTTTCAGGGCGGTACAAGTATTCCCCTGGATATCACCCAGACGGAAACAGCAATTGTACTTAAGCGCCCACAGGAACCGCAATCACCATTGCCTTATAAATCCGAGGAGATCACTTTTTTTAATTCATCAGCTGGTATTAATCTGGCAGGTACTTTGACGACCCCTGAAAGTAATGGGTCTTTTCCTTGTGTTATTTTAATCACAGGCTCAGGCCCGCAAAACAGAAATGAAGAACTGCTGGGCCACAAACCATTTCTGGTTCTTTCCGATTATTTTACACGGAATGGCATCGGCGTTTTACGGTATGATGACCGCGGTGTGGGGGAATCGGAAGGCGATTTTTCCACCGCAACCAGTTACAATTTTGCTGATGATGCTGAAGTGTCCGTGAACTACCTGAAATCCAGAAATGAATTTTCTTCCATTGGATTGGTGGGGCATAGTGAAGGCGGGCTCATTGCACCCATAGTTGCCAACCAATCTGAAGATGTGGATTTTATTATACTCATGGCCGGCACAGGGTTAACAGGAAAGGAAATTTTAATGCTGCAGGGCCAGCTTATTTTAAAACAGATGGAAATTTCACCCGTAGGATTGGAAGTGTATAAAAAGACCCAATCCGCGATGCTGCAAATTGCAGTTGATATTGAAAATGATGAAGAAGCATTAAAACAATTATCAGAAGTGTCTAAAGCATATGGAAATCTGTCAGAGAAGGATCAGCAAATCATTGGTTATGATCCCGAAACATTTGAAGAAGCATTAAAAGCTTTATTATCCCCTTGGATGCGAACCTTTCTTACGCTTGATCCCCGGCCTATTTTGGAAAAAGTGACGATCCCTGTGCTGGCAATCAATGGGGAAAAGGATTTGCAGGTGCCGTCAAAAGAAAACCTGTCAGAAATAAAAGCAGCTTTAGAACGAGGTGGAAACACGAGTGTTGCAATTCATGAACTAGAAAACCTGAACCATTTATTCCAGACTTGTGAAACGGGCGCAATTGATGAATATGGGACTATCGAAGAAACATTCAATGAAGAAGCTATGGATTTAATTGTGAGCTGGATAAAATCGATCACTGGCTAATATGCTACAAGCCTAAAGTCTGTTTCAATTTTTGTTCTTCCGACGATATTTCTTGTATACAGGTTCATTAAGGACGTACACAATAAGATAGTGAATCATAGGACGGCTGTCTTTCAGGGCCAGCATTAATTTGTCGAGTTCAAACCATTTACATCTGGTGATACCTTCTTTCCGGCTTGGCGTCAACTTTGCTTTGGGGCTTCCTTTATATTCTACCAAAAACCAGAAGTTTTCCTTTACAAATAGTTTTCCATTTTGCTTAAAATGATGGTAGGTGGGAATAAGTGCTTGTAACAATTTTAAATGTTTCTTTTTCAAGCCGGTCTCTTCGCAAATCTCCCGTATAGCAGTACTTTTTCTATTTCCTCTTTTTTTCAACCTTCCCTTGGGCAGGTCCCATCGGCCATTTTTCTTGATAAATAAGATTCTGTTATTCTGAATCACAACGCCGCCGGCTGTTTTTATTTTATCACCCACAGTTTATGTACTTCCTTTCAGTCGATACAATAATTCATACTGTTCCTTGGTCATATCTATAAAATTCACCCCATCAATTTCAATACCATACACAGGTATTTCTTTTGACCATTTCTTATCCTTCAGGGCTTCTTTTCCAGGATACTCATATTTCGATAACACGTAGCGCATTGCATTGAGTCTCGCGATCATTTTATTGTCAGAATTGATTATTACCCATGGACTCAAATTTGTTGATGTTTTAGAAAAAACCTGTTCTTTATAATTGGTGAAAAGGTCCCATTCTTCTGCCGCTTTCAAATCATTAGGGGATAATTTCCAATATTTAAGTGGACTGTTCTGACGAAATATAAAACGCTGTGCCTGGTTCTCTTTAGAGACAGATAAATAAATTTTAATCAGCAACAGCCCGTTATCAATATGTCGGGCTTCCCAGTCATTTACTTTATTCATAAAATATCTATACTGAGATTCAGTACAATAGCCCATGGCTGGCTGGATCAGGGCTCTGGTATACCAGGAACGATCGAAAAACACTATTTCGCCTAGCCGGGGCAGGAGTTTATCATAGGTTTTAAACCACATTCTATTCTGATTGGGAGTGGGCACTCCCAGTTCGACTACCCGCATGGTTTTTGGTATAAGATTCTCTATGAATCTTTTTATAGTAGCGCCCTTTCCGGCAGCATCGCGTCCTTCAAACACAATAGCAAGTTTTTGATCAGAGTCTCTGACCCACTCCTGCAGTTTAAGTAACTCAATCTGAAGTCGGCGTTTTTCCTTCTGATATCCTTTTAGAGTTAACTCTTTATAGCTTGTTCTGTTGTAAACAATCATTTACTTGATTTTTGCATAATCTAACAAAAAACTAACATAATCGATACAGAATTGAAATTTTACCGTTTTTGCGGCTAGGCTTTCATTTTTACCTGTTAAATGTATACCTAAATTTGCTTTCTTTTTTCGAGTAATACGCAACTGATTCCTTCCTAACTGATGACCATCGACATCGGGGTAATTCAATTCCCGGGCTCAAATACTGAGCGAGAGACCACCATTGCGCTCAAGCGAACTGGAATGAACCCCCTTGAATTTCTGTGGAACCAAAACAAAGAAAAACTAATCGCTTGCAGTGGTTATATTATTACCGGGGGGTTTTCTTATGAAGATCGGTCTCGGGCAGGAGTGATCGCATCACTTGATCCTATCATGTCCATTTTAAAAGAGGAAGCATCAAAAGGAAAACCTGTTTTAGGGATTTGCAACGGAGCCCAAATCCTGGTGGAATCCGGTATGATTCCTGGTCTGAATGATGGCCGGGTGGGCATCGCTCTCACGGATAACAAGCGAGTTAAGAATGGTCGAGTTGTTGGAACCGGTTATTACAATGCCTGGACCAACCTCCAAATGTCTGTGAAACCTGAACGAACTGCTTTTACCCGACATCTAAAAAATAGAGGGCTTATCCATATTCCCTTTGCACATGCAGAGGGCCGGTTCATAGTGCCTCATGAACTGTTAAGAAAACTAATCAACAATGAACAGACCGTTTTCCGATACTGCGGGGAGAATGGTAACATCTCTCCTGAATTTCCCATTAATCCAAATGGTTCCGACTATAACCTGGCTGCAGTATGTAATCCAGGTGGAAATGTTATGGGAATAATGCCCCATCCGGAACGAACACATCTTGGGGATGCTGTTTTCACTTCTATGAGGTATTATATAAAAAATGACTGCCCTTTAAACCATACTGGCTTATCCCATGAGTTTCCACGTTATGATATTGAAAATTTTAAAGCAAATGAAAATGCTTCAGAATGGGTGATTGATATGATCATCGCTGATAACGAAGCTGCATCTGTCCAAAATGCTCTGTCCAACTTGAATTTTAATGTGAATATTACCCGTCAGGTTCATTGGGAGATCATTACCGCGGGGGATGTTAACGGTATCCTGAAAGAGATCGAATCTTCAGGGGAGCTTTTCAACTCTAACAAAGAATTTATTAGTACAATTAATCAAAAGGATAATACAGTTTCATTTTTGGTTAGACAAAAAGAAGATATGCAAAGCCTTTCTAAATTTGAATCTTTAACCGAACGGTTTGACATTGATGGTATTACGGATCTGAAGCGTGGCGTTATATGGAACGTCACTGTGAAGGGTGGTAACTTCGAGACTGTTATAGATGACATTTTAGATACACACATATTCTTTAATCCGCTATCTCATGAATGCTATCGAATCGGTTAAACATTATGCAGATCGTATTTCTGCCGAATTAAATAACACTCTCACCGAAACTAATTTGTCTGCAGTGAATAAGAGAACTGGAAAAGTCCGGGACCAGTATGAGCTAGAAGACAGGCTGATTCTTGTAACCACCGATCGTCAAAGCGCCTTTGACCGTGTATTGGCATCAATCCCATTTAAAGGTCAGGTTCTGAATCTTACCAGTGCTTGGTGGTTTGAGCAGACCAAGGATATTATTCCCAACCATGTGATTGATATTCCTGACCCTAATGCGACGCTGGCAAAGAAGTGCGATGTCTTCCCTATTGAATTTGTTGTCCGCGGCTATATCACCGGCAGTACCAGCACGTCCCTTTGGACTGTTTATAATAATGGTGATCGAGAATATTGCGGGAATATCCTTCCGGAAGGTTTGGTAAAAAACCAGAAACTGGAATCCAATATGCTTACCCCCACTACAAAAGAAGAACATCATGACCGTCCTATCTCTCCTGATGAACTCGTAAGCGAAGGCTGGATGACCCAGAAAGACTGGGACTATTGCAGCCAGAAAGCCCTGGAATTGTTCGCATTCGGGCAACAAAAAGCTATGGAAAATGGCATCATTCTAGTGGATACAAAATATGAAATGGGCCGGGATGTGGATGAAAACATTGTTCTGATCGATGAGATCCACACACCAGACTCAAGCCGATACTGGATTGCCGAAACCTATGATGAGCGGATGGCGGCAGGACAAGAACCCCAGAATATTGATAAGGAATTCCTACGGCTCTGGTTCGTGGACAACTGCGACCCCTACAACGATGAAACGTTGCCAGATGCGCCGGTAGAATTGGTAACAGAATTGTCCAGCCGATATATTTATTTATATGAGACCATCACGGGAGGATTGTTCCCATTTCCCGATGCAGGAAAACTGGTTCAACAAAGAATCACTAAAAATTTAAATGAATATTTATAAACACAAAGGGCACAAAGAATATCAGGGGGGTTTTCTTTGTGAACTTTGTGTTAGAAAAAAGGAATTAAAATGAAAGCGGTAATCATTATGGGATCAACTTCTGACAAACCCCATGCAAAGAAGATCACCGATAAATTAGATGAGTATGGTATTGACTGGGAACAGCATGCGGCGTCGGCCCACAAGCAACCGCTGAAAGTGCTGGAAATTTTGGACACCAACAAAAATGAAAAACATATTGTTTACATCACTATCGCCGGCAGATCTAACGCATTGTCAGGATTTGTGTCAGCTAATTCTGAATTTCCAACCTTGGGGTGCCCGCCATTTTCTGATAAGGCGGACATGTTGGTGAATATTCATTCCACCCTGCAAATGCCCAGCAACACACCGGTGCTTACTGTAATTGATCCTGGGAATTGCGCTCTAGCTGTAAAAAGAATTTTTGGTGTTTGATTCACTTAACAATATTTCTCCCCTAGATGGTCGATACAACAAGGAAGTCGAAAAATTATCAAATTATTTCTCCGAGGCTGCCCTTATTCGGTATCGCCTACAAGTCGAAATAGAATATCTAATTGCACTTGGCGATGAAAAAAATATCCCTGATTTAGAACCAATACCTAAATCTGATAAATCCAAGCTAAGAAAAATCTATACCTCATTCAGAGATGACGATGCAAAACGGGTAAAAGCCATTGAGACTGCCACAAATCACGATGTGAAAGCAGTAGAATATTATATCCGGGAACGACTTGATAAAATGAACAAAAAACATCTTTTTCCATGGGTTCACTTCGCCCTGACATCAGAAGACGTTAATAATCTATCTTACTCACTGATGTGGCAAAATTTTGTCTTTGATGTTTATTCTCCAGATCTCAGCGCCTTAATAAAAAAATTAACGCGTGAGTCGAGAAATTTCTCCACAGTATCCATGCTCGCAATGACTCACGGCCAATCAGCAACACCCACAACATTTGGAAAAGAACTTGCTGTGTTTACTACACGATTGATCCGGCAGATAGGGCAACTAAAAGCCCATAAATTATTAGGGAAGTTTGGCGGTGCTACTGGTACATGGTCTGCTCACCAGATGGCTTATCCAAAAATGGACTGGCCAGCATTTGCACAGGGGTTTATCCGTAGAATGGGGCTAGAGCCAAACCTTGTAACCACCCAGATTGAACCCCACGATTCCATTGTTGAAAGTTATCATATACTAATACGCATAAATACTATCCTGATTGACCTTTGCCGGGATGTGTGGTTTTATATCAGTCGAGGAATAATTAAACAGAAAAAAATTCCCGGAGAAATAGGATCATCCACTATGCCTCACAAGATTAACCCTGTTCATTTCGAGAATGCAGAGGGAAACTTGGGCGTTGCTAATGCTTTATTGAATCATTTCTCAAACAAATTACCTATTTCCAGGATGCAGCGCGACCTGACCGACAGTACCACGTTGCGTAACCAAGGTGTTGCCATGGGGCACAGTTTTCTTGCTATTCAAAATATCCTGAAGGGGTTGCGCCGGATTACCATCAATAGAAATAAAATGGAACAGGAACTGAATGATCACTGGGAGGTTCTAGCTGAAGCTGTTCAAACTATATTGCGAAAGGCCGGTGCGCCGGACGCCTACGAACAACTGAAACAAATGACCCGAGGGGAGGCCGTAACGCAGGAGACCTTAAAAGAATTTGTAACTCATTTGCGTATTCCAAAAAAAGACAAAGATTTACTGCATAGGATTACACCGGCAGATTACATTGGCCTTGCCCCCAAACTTGTGGACCAAATCTAATGTGCGGCGTTGTTGGAATCATTTCCACGCATAAACCTGTGGCGGGAGAACTTTACGACAGCTTAATTCATCTTCAGCACCGAGGACAAGATGCTGCCGGCATCATGACCCTTAATCAGCGGTTTCATGTTAAAAAGGGAACTGGGCTCATCCGTGATATTTTTGATGAAAAAAACATGGCGCGCCTGC
>DTUG01000184.1:0-3687 GCA_012964275.1 Fidelibacterota bacterium
GAATTTACATTTGGCTTCACCGGTGGGTATGATAGCAATGTTTTGCGGTTTTCAGCTGATGAGTTCGGTATAGCGGCACTTGATCCTGACCTGATGGGCGGGGCGCCTACTTTTGACAGTTTTGTTTACAAACTTGGATCGTCATTTAAAAAAACATTATACCAGAACGGACAAAAGGAATTCTTGACTTCCGGGTCATTTAATTGGTCAGACTACCGAAATAATCGCGAGCGGAAATACTGGTCCGGTGGCCTGGATGCAGTCTTCAAGTGGGGGTCTTATCAAAATCTGAAATATTCAGTCCACCATCTTGACAGTTTTTATTTACGACATTATATTGACCGGGATGTAACAGTGTCAGATCTTACTGCATGTGCATTTTCGGATCGTAGACAATCATTTACTTTGACACAACGAATTGGCCGCAGACAGTGGGCCAGTATCACGGGCGGATATCTCCAGCGCTACTATGACAGACCTTTTACCGAGTTCGACCTGGACATACATTATCTCCGCGGTAAGTTCAACAAGCGTATCCCCAATTTTGGAACGGTCTCTTTCCAGCTTGAACGGGGTACTGCTGAGAATCGTTCTTTTCAACAAACTGCCAAAGCAAGCGTGTTCGATCGATCTTACGAGACTGTGGAATGGTTCATTCCATTGAAGATGAATCGCCATTTACCATTTTTCAGCGAGGTAGGAGTATCAATTCGGCAGGAAACTCGATTGTACGCTGCAGAATCAGCAGATGATCCGCTGCACTCAGGACGAAGCCATCAGGATCGAAAATTCGATTTCTGGGTAACAAAAAAGCTTGCAGATGAGTTAACGTTTAGTATCACAACTCGTTACCGCACTCGGGTCACCGATTCAGGGTATGAGTGGGTACAAGACCTAAAAAGTTTCCAATTACTCCAGCTATGGTGCAAACTAGAATGGGATCTGTTTTATGACCGCTATTAAAATTGGGTGTGCTGGTGTCCTGGCTGTTCTAATAACCGGCTGTTTAGAGCCGGTTACGGAAAACCTGTGGATGCTGAACAAAGTTGCCCAGGTTGAGACAGAAGGCTATTGCCGTGATGTGTTCATTTCCGGCGACTCTGTTTTCGTGGCTGCCGGTCAGGCCGGTATTCAACTGTGGGATATTTCCACTATCAGTGCACCAACCCAAGTTTGGGGAATGACTTTGTCAGACTTAGGTGTAAGTAAGGAAATAATGCAGGTTGAATATGAAGCATCGATCAAACAGCTCTTTGCCCTGGAAAGTAATGAACGGCCCATTCATGTCGATTTATCCCAGGGTGATAGCGTGGTGGTAGCGGGCCAGTTTTCCAGCGAACAAACAAAAGAATTTCGTGTAATAACTAACAGTACGATTTCATTTACGGTTTATGCTGCCGACAACGATGACGGACTGAAATGGAGTAAGTTTGAATATGATTCTGGTTTTGGACTGTGGTTTAATACGGCCGGTGATGAAATTTCCAGTAATGGCAATCCCAATGGAATTGACATTTATAACAATGAGATTGTACTAACCCTTGATCAGCTGGGCATAGAAGCGTTTCACAATGAAAACGAACTAATAACCAGTAGTTATCATATAGACCTGGACGGAAATGCAAGATCTGTTACCATGATCAATGGCGGAGAATTTTATGTCGCTTGTGAAGAAGGCGGTGCCTACAGGTTAGACCCCGGTTCTTCTTCCCAATGGGCATCAGAAATACAGTTTGCCGAGGATCAGTACGTAACGCACATAGCGGAAAATGATCATCAACTGGTTTTATCCTGCGCAAGCAATGGTTTGGCTCTGTATGAAGCAGGCTTGGATTTATCTATAAAAGAAAGAGGCATCCACGATATCGGGTATGTCTATCACGCCGAGTTTGCCAGTGGATACCTTTTTGCTGCAACAAGGCAAGGTTTACAAATTTATGAAATTGTTGAATAAGGAAAGATGATGAAAAAACTTATTCTGATTGTAACGGTATTAACTGCTTCATTCGCCCAGGATTTTACATCACCCACCGGTGCTGCGCTGCGCCAGGGCGTACATGTTGAGTGGTTCCGCACAGTCTGTCCCGGTGGCGACGGCTCGGCTATCTTTGTCTGGTCTGATACCCGTTTTGGCATGCGCAATGTGTTTGCTCATAAAGTAGATCAGGATGGAAATTTTCTGTGGGGAGAAACAGGAGCAGTCATTACTGACCTTCCCGGCAGGCAGGAAGACCCCGTAGCTATTGAAGATGGAGATGGAGGTGCCTTTATTGCCTGGGTGGATTACCGTTATGATGAAGAAGGTGATATCTTTATACAGCACGTGGATAATGAAGGAAACCTACTCATGGATGCAAATGGGGTGGCCCTGGCCCAGCAGCCTGGACGCCAGATCAGTATCAATATGTGCACGGACAGTTTGGGCGGTGTATTTGTTACCTGGCAGGATAAGCGGGGCGGTGTTGATGAGGATATATATGGTACCCATATAAGTACGTCAAATGAGGTTATTCTTCCGGGGACTGGCACACCTATCGTGGAAATGGGCGGTGGTCAGGCAGCAAAAAGCATTGAATATGCAGGTAACCATGAAGCATTTATCTGCTGGTCCGATGCCCGTCAGGGAGAAAATATCGATATTTATGGTCAGCGTCTTAATGTGAATATGTACATCACATTTGAAGAGAACGGATCTCCAATAGCGAATACATCAGAGCTGGAAACGCACCCGAGAACCACATATGTAAATGAGAATATATCTCTCGTAACCTGGAAATCGGGCGATGATGATGCGCGGATCCTGTATCAATTTGTTGACGAAAATGGACTGGTTTTTCCAGAACCGAGAACCATTTCGGATTATGATGCTATCCAGACCGGCCCCCGGGTCAAACGCAGCACCGCTGGTGAGGTTTTTATTCAATGGACTGACCTGCGCCATGATCCCGTGGATGGTGACCTCTATTTGCAAAAGATCGATGTGAATGGCGAGCGCCAGTGGGGAGATGGGATCCAGGTTGATCCATCAGATGGCGTCAATTTCGGCGGCAGATTTTCTGCCGATAATAATGGCGGTGTAAATGTATTCTGGGAGTGGGGCGTGTATCCAAACATTGATATATTATTTCAGAGCTTTAACGATCTCGGAGCAGCAGCTCTTGATGAACCCATATTTATATCTGATGCACCGGGTTATCAATTTGCACCCAATACCATATCCAGCAATGCTGGCGGTGTTTATGCCATTTTCGCTGATCAGGGAAGCGGCAGTATTGATCTGAGGGTACAATACCTGGATGGAGTGACTCCCACTTTTGCAGGTGGCGGTTCCCTGGCTCTTGATGGGATGGATGGCAATGTGAAATACAACCATGCTTTTCGATCTGGAGATCATCAGATCTTGTTGATGTGGGAAGACAATCGCAGTACGAAAAAGATCTATGGAAATTGGCTGGTGGATGATATGCTGGAAGCCGCTAACGGTATCCAGGTTTCATTCTCTGATAATTCATCTACCGAGACGGATCTGTCACAGCCTAAAATGTTGAAGGCAGAAACTGGTATTTACCTGGCAACATTCGATGCCGTTGAATCACCAAAGAGAATTCGGATTAATCGTTTGAGCGATGAGCTGAGTAATGTATGGGACTCAGCGGGTGTGGCTTTAAATCCCGTCTTCGATCAACG
>DTUG01000184.1:3787-8411 GCA_012964275.1 Fidelibacterota bacterium
TGAGTAATGTATGGGACTCAGCGGGTGTGGCTTTAAATCCCGTCTTCGATCAACGCAGTGCTACCCTGACAAGTGTTGAGAACGGTATCGGCTGCTTCTGGTCAGAAAGCCGCACATTTAACTATGATATCTATTTTCAGCGTCTCGATCTTGCCGGTAATGCGGTCCTGGAAAGCGGTGGGGTTAATGTGGTGAATTCCAGCGGCGATGACTATGTGCAGGCACTCCTGCCGGCACCTGATGGAGATTATCTTCTTTTCTGGATCGAGGAGATCTGGCCGGCTTCACGTTTGAAATACAAAAAAGTAGATGCAAGTGGGTCCACAACCATTGGCTGGCCTTCTTCAGGGTATAGCCTCAGTGATCAATCTGCCGAAGCGGGTAACCTGGTGGTAAAACAGATCTCAGATACAGACGGAGTACTGGCGGTTTGGAACCAGGATGGGAACTTCAGTGATATCTATGCCCAAAAGATCGACTGGGATGGAACTGCCCAGTGGGCCACCGGCGGTGTACCGGTAACTACAGCAAATAACGACCAGTCTGCGATCTCCCTGGATATTGATGAAGGAGGTAACAATGCTTTCATTGCCTGGGAGGATTTTCGCAACGGAACTGATTTCAATATTTTAGGGAAACCGGTTGATCTTGTTAACGGGTCAGTTCCTGTGGAAGCAGTGCATTTCACAGCAGATACGACAGGACAGCAAAACCCGGTAGTGACTGCGGTTGCCCCAGGAGAGTTTCTGGTATTATGGGAAGACGGCCGGGGGTACTATAACACAGATCCGCTCCTGATAAATGGTGTTGACCTGTACGGGTCCGGCTATATCATTGGGAGTGGTATGACCACTGCAACAGATGGTATACCCATCTGTGTCGAGTACCATGACCAGAAACAGGCGCAGGTAGTTCACTATGAAGGGGGCAACTACTTTTTACACTGGATTGATCTGCGCAGCTCTGGCAAAGAAGACCTAATAAATTATTATGCCAGGTTGTTGACTAAAGCAACCGTTCTTGCTTCTGATAAAGAAGTAGATATCTTTCCAGATGAATTCTTTCTGAACTCAGTCTATCCGAACCCGTTCAATGGGAAGGTGAATTTTGAATTTGTTATGCCAGCAGGCAGGCCAGTTGAATTCCGTATTTATGATATCACTGGCAGGGTAGTATCCGACCAAATCATTTTGCCGAGTCAGGCAGCAATGCACCGGATTTCCTGGAATGGAAAGGATATGTTTGGCCAAATTTCACCCAGTGGAATCTATTTATATGAATTTTTATCAAATGATAATATATATAAAGGTAAGATATCATATATAAAGTAATACATGAAGTATACCAAGCCCATAATGATCCTCTTTTTCAGTGGTCTTATTTCTGCTCAAAACCTGGATCCACGGTACCATACCTTGCCGGAGATTGGAGAAATGCTGGATTCTTTATCCCAGATAGATGCGTACCAGAACTGGTTCCGTGTGGATACGATTGGCTACTCCAGCCACGAGAATCTGCCTATTTTAGCAGTCAAAATTTCAGATAACGTTGACATAAAAGAAGATGAACCACGGGTTCTTTTTGTGGGCCAGGTTCATGCTGAAGAGATCCTGGGTGTAGAGACAGTGCTGGGATTGATGATGGATCTGCTGGATCCGGATACGGCCGAATATAATCATATGAATACCCTGAGATCCTATCTGGAGATCTGGCTGGTGCCAACTGCGAACCCGGAAGGGATGAACGTGGTTTACGATGGCCTTGATGTGACCTTTAGGAAAAATAAGCACGATTTTTCTCCGGATGGCCCCTATCCAAACGGCGTATTTGATTATGAGCTGGGTAAGGGCAACGATATTGATGGTGTTGATCTGAACCGCAATTTTGATTTTAACTGGATCTTCGGCGATGAATTTTTAGCACCGGATGAATCGGATTATGGCTCCCACTTCGATTACTACCGGGGTCCCGAACCGTTCTCGGAAACAGAAGCTGCGGCACTAAGAGATTTTGCCATGGCCCAGGATTTTGTTTTCTCCATCATTTGGCACAGCTCTCGCTCAGGAAATCTTTCCGAAAAAGTATTCACATCCTGGCAGTGGGCAGAAGGGAAAGAATCACCTGATGTGGGTATTATGAAACTCATAGCAGATGAATTTTCCACCCTGATGGATACGGAAGACGGCACGGGAACCTATCTCTCGGTATACAGCGGGTCACGAAATGGGAAGGCCCATGACTGGTTCTACCGCGAAACCGGTTGTATCCAATACCTGGTGGAATGCGGCACCGCCAATATCCAGCCCGACAGTGTTTTGATCGAAGATACCATAGATCGAACCAGGCCCGCCATGGTCTATCTCATGGATCGTATCATTGGCTATTATGCCCATGCAGCCCAGATCACCGGGATCGTTTATGATGCATCCACAAATCAGCCCATTGAAGGCGCAATTGTTGAAGTGATGGAGCATACTGGGTCTGTTCTAAAACCGCGCTTAACAAACGAATTTGGCCGTTACAGGCGAATCCTGGATGTGGGAACCTATACATTGTCTGTTAGGGCAGAAGGATATATGTCCCAAGAGATCACAGCGGTAGCGAACAATAGCGGTATAACCGCTCAGAATATCTTATTAGCTGCTGCTCCCGTAAACACATTGCAGTTGATTTTGGATTTCACCCCCATGCCAATCGTATTAACAGGTTTTATAACCAATGAATTTGGAACAGATACTGTCTGGGTTTCTTATGATCCCGGCGGCAGTTCATTTGAGCTTTATGAAGGTTTTTACACAATTAAAATTCCAGGAGAGTTTGATTGGATGCCCTGGGAGAGATCGGTCCATCTTAATCAGGATCTGAGTATTACAATTCCAATCGATCTTGGTTCACCCATCCTTCTCAGCGGCTCCTGGCCATGGGATAATGCAGAAGGTCCATGGCTGGCAGGAAATGTTATTTTAAGATCACAGGAAGAATTTTATTACGCAAATAGCGATTCTGTTTTTACTGGTCAGTGGATGGAATCCGATCTCCAGGATATTTCCGGTTCGAACCGTGCCGTGATCGCAGTAACACACAAATTCGACACAGAATGGGATCATGATCCAATCACGATATCTATATTGGATGAAAATGATAATATTCTTGGAACAAAATCCTGGACAGGAGACCGCTGGGGCGATTATCAAACTGATCTAGTGACAGCCATCTCAGAAACGGAATTCTCACAGGTCAGGGTGCGTCTTGAATTTTCTCCTGATGAAACGGTGAATTATCGAGGGTGGGAATTACAGGAACTTTCCATTTATTCTATTTATGATGAATATTTGGATGTGGCGGAATCAAAGGGAAATATCTCACTAAAAATCCCCATGAAGATCAATGGGCTTTATCCTAATCCATCCAATGGCCGGTTCCAGATCGATCTGGCCAATTTCCCTGGTGGGGAGAGCACCCTTCGTGTGTTTAATCTTCTGGGGCAAGAAATTAGATCATTCGATCTTCAGAAATTATCACCGGGTAGACAATTTCTTGATCTGGATCTTAATAAATTAAACGGCCGTCCCATGAGCTCCGGGATGGTCTTTGTGCGCATCGAAACAATAAAAGAACAGGTCGTAAAAAAATGCGTCATACTCAAAAACTGATCTTACCCATCTTAACTTTTTCGATCCTTTTTAGCGAAGGGATTTCCTTTCGGGGAAAATCCAAAGAACAACTCTTGGGGCAGGCCATCCCACTGGCATTTGCCCATATAGTAAATAATAATTATAATATTTTGCCGTCCCAGATCAATCCACACCGGGGAAGTTTTCTCATAATCACACCGGATGGTTTGGTGAGTTATCTTGGCGATTTTATCGCCTTCAAGAATTCCCAGGGATTTGATGTAGAAGTGGTGGCACTGTCTGAAGCAGGAGAATCAGCTGAATCCATTAAAACAGCCATTACGGGTAAATTGGCCGAAGACCCCATGCTGGAATATGTCCTGCTGATCGGTGATGTAGATGGTTTTGCAGAATTCCCATCTTTTTACTATGGACCAGACAATGATGTATCTGATCAGAAATACACCCATATCCTAGGGGATGATAATATTCCTGATGTTTTTATCGGACGTCTTTCCATTGATTCGCTTTCGGATTTCGCAGTTATCCTGACAAAAACCATCCAGTATGCCCGGGACCCACTGGCATTTAATTCTGATTGGCTGGACCGGGGACTGATTGTTGCCGGGAATTATTCCAACACCTATCCCATTCCCATCACACCGAAGTGGACATCCTACTGGCTCAGGGATGAACTCTTGGAATATGGCTATAGCCAGATTGATACGGTCTTTTATCCACCCGTACAGCAGGGGGCGCCCTATATCATTCAATCAATCAATAATGGTGTGGGGATCGTGAATTACCGTGGCTGGGGCGACGCCAATGGCTGGCACTATCCGGAGTTTCATGTTGAAGACGTAAATGACTTGAATAACGGCTGGCTTACTCCGGTTTTTATGAGCTATGTCTGCAATTCCAATGATTTTGCCAACAACGTGGACCCATGCCTTTCTGAAGCAGTTCTCTGTGCCGGGAATTCCTTGACCAGCCCTGATTGTCCGGCCTGC
>DTUG01000185.1:0-29871 GCA_012964275.1 Fidelibacterota bacterium
AACCCCCATCCATCATCAGACTTCCCCCGACAAAAATGGCATCTACATCGGAACGGTTAGCATTCTCAACCAAAGTTTCCAGTTTTTTGTCATTTTTTCGATCAGGATCGATGAGAATAATGAAACCAGCGCCCTTGTCTTTGACGACCTTTGTAAGTTTATCGAAAACACTCATTCAGTCAATAAGTTCGCTATATTGAGCGGAGGTTAACAAATTATCTTTTTCAACGGGATTTTTCGGTTTGACCTTGATAAGCCAACCTTCTCCATAACAATCCTGGTTGACCTTTTCTGGTGCTTCTTCCAAGGTCTCATTGACGGCGGTCACCGTACCACTGACTGGGGCAAATAATTCCGAAACCGCTTTAACTGCTTCTATTTCACCAAATGATATACCGTGGGTTATTTCATCGCCAATATCAGGAAATTCCAGAAATATAATATCCCCCAATTGGCTTTGGGCAAATTCTGTTATGCCAATGGTTACATTGTCACCGCTGAAATCAGCCCATTCATGTTCTTTGGTGTATAATAATTTGTTTGGTATGTTCAACACATTGTTCTTTCTATTGTGTTGGTTTGTAATTGAATGTTTCCAGGAAACCCGTATTAAAATCTCCCGATTTAAAATGACTATCTTCCATAATAGCTCGATGATAGGGGACAGTTGTTTTGGGTCCCTCAATGATCGTTTCTTCAAGAGCACGCTGCATACGGATAATAGCTTGAGACCTGTTTTTTGCATGCACTATCAGTTTTCCGATCATAGAATCATAATAACTTGGAATTTCATATCCGGCATAGGCATGTGAGTCTACCCGTACACCCTTCCCACCAGGCATATGAAAACTGGTGATTTTCCCGGGCGAAGGCATAAACCCATTTACCGGGTCTTCCGCGTTGATACGGCACTCAATAGAATGGCCTCTCAACTTAAATTCCTGGAGATATTCAGGACAGGTTTCGCCAGCGTGCATTCTGATCTGTTGCTTGATGAGATCCATGCCAGTTACCATTTCCGTTACGGGATGTTCTACCTGAATCCGCGTATTCATTTCCATAAAGTAAAAATTTTTATTTTCATCCAGCAAAAATTCAACAGTCCCTACTCCGACATAACCGACCGCCTTGGCACCATTTATTGCCACAGCCCCAATTTCACTCCGTAATACATCATCAACCGCCGGAGATGGTGATTCCTCCACCAGTTTCTGATGGCGTCGCTGGATGGAACAATCCCGTTCGCCTAGATGAATCACGTTTCCATTGACATCTGCTAGAATCTGAATTTCAATATGACGGGGATCTTCTATGAATTTTTCAATATACAAATCGCCATTGCCAAAAGTACTCAGTGCTTCCTGATATGCCATTGTATACATTTTTTCAATTTCGTCAGTATCTTTTACCATGCGTATTCCACGACCGCCGCCGCCTGCTGTCGCCTTTAGCATAACAGGGTATCCTAAATTACTTGCCAGTTTTTTTGCTTCATTCGGATTAGAAAGCACACCATCGCCTCCAGGAATTATCGGTACCCCAGCTACCTTCATTGTTTCTTTAGCCTTCGCTTTGTCACCCATAGCCTCAATGATTTCTGGGGTTGGTCCGATAAAGGTAAAATCATTTTTTTCGCATACCCTTGAGAATCCTGCAGATTCGGCAAGAAAACCATAACCGGGATGTATTGCATCAGAATTAGTTATTTCTCCAGCAGCAATAATCTTGGGTATATTGAGGTAACTCTCGCTACTGGGTGGCGGACCAATACATACGGCTTCATCGGCAAATTTTACATGTAGGGACAATTCATCAGCTGTGGAGTACACTGCTACTGTTTTAACGCCCAGCTCATGGCACGCTCTTATGACTCGCAGAGCTATCTCACCCCGATTAGCAATCAGAATTTTTTTAAACATGAAAAACCTAGGCTGGATCGATCACGAACAGGGGCTGATTATATTCTACTGGATCTGAGTTATTTACCAATATTTCGGTAACTGTTCCGCTCATTTCAGATTCAATTTCATTCATAATCTTCATTGCCTCAATAATACATAAGACCTGTCCCTTTTTCACCTGATCACCTTTGCTAACTAAAGGAGGTTTATCGGGTGATGGGGCGCTATAGAAAATACCTGGCATGGGTGACAATACCTCTTGTCCATTTGAGACAGATGAAAGCGGGTCATGTCTAATATCAGATTCTATATTAGATGGCGGGTCAGACTTAGTTTGTGATGGAGCATCCTGGTCACCATCTTTAGTGTCCAATATGACAGGTGCATCTTTTACTGCCCGGAATTTCCGTCCCCATAAAGTTACTTCAATTTCATTGATATTGGAGTTTTCAAGAATGTAAACAATCTCTTTTAATTTATCTTGCCACATAGTTAAACCGGTTGGAAGTTACGTTTTAGCTCTTTCAATATATTCACCATTACGGGTATTAATCTTTAGATGATCTCCCTCCTCAATAAACAAAGGTACATTTAGGGAATATCCCGTTTCAACCGTCGCTGGTTTAGTAGCTCCCGTAGCGGTATTGCCTTTAAAACCAGGCTCAGTTTCAACAACATTTAACACAACATTGGCGGGAAGACGAATATCTAATATTTCCGTACCATCAAATAGCAAGTCGACATTTAATCCAGCAATTAAATATCGCGCATTATCTGCAACACTGTCAGCACTTACATTTAATTGATCGTAAGTATCGCTATCCATAAATACAAATAATTCGCCATCCTGATATAGAAATTGCATTCGCTTAGCTTCAACCCGAACAAATTCTAATCTGGCACCGGCATTAAAGGTTTTATCTATAATTTTTCCAGATTGAATATCTTTCAGTTTCGTCCGCACAAAGGCACCGCCTTTACCAGGTTTGACATGCTGGAACTCAACTATTTTTAAGCGTTTGTTTTTATGAAGAATCACAGCGCCGTTTCGTATATCTGCAGTTGTTGCCATTAAATCTTTTCGTTATCCAAATCTTTTTAGATTATAATATACAACGACAGCCTAACTGTTCAAACGTAGGTATAAACAGACATCAAACAATTAAACAAAAGATCGTTCGATAAAACTAATAATTTTTTGATGATCAAGGCCCATTTGTGCTGAAGTAGGTATTTCCCTGGCATATTTGACCAAATCCGCAGCGGATAATGTTCTCACCCATTCTGCAAACATTTCATCATCGAAGGGAAATAAGTTTCGATTTTCATCGATCTCATCTGTTGTCATTTCCAAAGTCCGGATAAAAGTGGAACGTTCCACATATTCTCTCGAAATATGTGATAATCCGGCGTAATAGTCCTTTGCAAAGCCGTTAATATCCAATTCTTTCAACCGTCGTATCGCTCGGTCTCTCGCAGATTCTTTAATCAGGTATTCAGAAAGCTGATATTTTACATTTATTCTCTGGCGCCATGTCCAGATCATACCACCTATAAGAATAGCAGTTAACAGAATCAGGGAAATTAACCGGAAAGGAAATAAACTACGGACCGTAACTGGTCCTTTTATGGGTCTCAAATCTGTATTTCCACTTATGGTCAATAATGATAAAATATTTATGTCAATAGGCTCAGGAGTTATAGAAGATGTCACAGTACCGTTTTCATTTAAAATATTTATCTGGTATTCTGGTGTTTGAAATCGACCTGTATCCCAGAACATCAACTCAAAAGTGATTCCTGTAACAGTTTGATTACTGTGAATTAGCTTTTGATACCGGACGAATACCGTATCATTCTGTGATGATAACTTCGGAAACTGGATCTGTCGACCATCAATATTAGTAACTCTGATGGTCCAATTAAATACATCTCCAATATAACCCTGAGTCGTATCCAGTTCTGATGACACACTAATCGACTGAGCAACAACATTGCTATAACTCAATAATACAATTATCAGGAATCGGCTTATCATCAATATCTTTTCTCCCTAAGCTTGAAAAAGGCCATAAGCGGTTCAACAAAATCCTGATCAGTTGCAATTGATATCATATCAAAACCAATACTTGCTGCTTTTTTACTTAATTCATCCATTTGCTCAACGGTTTTTTTTTGCAATTCTTGTCTGGCAGCAAAAGATGAAGTATCAACCCAAAACATAGATCCAGTTTCAGGATCCTCGATCTTAGCCAGGCCAAAATCAGGAATATCCAATTCGGCAGGATCATATAGACGGATACCAATTAAGTCATGTTTCCGGTTCGCAACACGCAGGGATACCCAATAATTATTATCTAAGAAATCTGATATAATGAATACAACACTTCTCCGCTTGGCAACCTTCAGTAGAAAATCAAGGGCATTCTTTAAGGAAGTACCTTTTCGCTTCGGTTTTACATATAGTAACTCTCTGACAACCCGAAGCACGTGACTTTTGCCTTTTTTCGGTACTACATATTTTTCAACTTCATCTGAAAATAAAATAAGACCGACCTTATCATTATTCTTTATTGCGGAAAATCCGAGGACGGCAGCAATCTCTGTCCCAATATCCTTTTTCAGATCCTGACCTGATCCAAATCTCCCGGAAGCAGAAATATCGACAATTAGAAATACTGTGAGTTCCCGTTCCTCTTCGAATATCTTCACGAATGGATTGTTCGTTCGGGCGGTAACGTTCCAATCGATAAGACGAATATCATCACCGGGTTGATATTCACGCACATCGGAAAAGGTCATTCCACGACCTTTAAAGACTGAGTGGTATTCACCACCAAAAAGATCGTTAACCAATCCGCGGGTGCGAATCTCAATCCGTTTGACCTTTTTCAGGATCTCACGAGGGATCATGGCAGTAATCAGGGAATTTCTACAACTTCAAACAATCGTTGGATCACATCTGCAGAGGTCAATTCTTCTGCTGCAGCTTCGTAGGTTAGAATAATCCGATGGCGTAAAACATCTGCACCAATATAACGAATATCTTCAGGAGTTATATAACCGCGATGTTCCGTGAATGCACGAGATTTGGCCGCACGGATCAGATTAATCGTTGCCCTTGGCGATGCACCGAAATCTATAATCCCTTCCAAGTCTTCCAGTCTATATTCACCAGGAGATCGTGTGGCAAATACAAGATTTAATACATAATCTTCAACTTTCTCGTCAACATAGATATCATGGATCACCTGTTGGGCATCAATGATCTCCTTTGCAGAAACGGCAGGCGGAATATCTTTCAAGTTAACCGACCGCGTGTTATGCCGCATTACATGTCTTTCAGCATCTCGATCTGGATAGTCTACCAGCAATTTAAACATGAAGCGGTCTACCTGGGCTTCCGGTAAAGGGTAAGTACCTTCCTGGTCAATGGGATTCTGGGTTGCTAAAACTAGAAATGGAGCGTCTAGGACAAAGGTATTTTCTCCTAGAGTCACCTGCCTCTCCTGCATGGATTCCAGCAATGCACTTTGCACTTTGGCCGGGGAACGATTGATCTCATCAGCAAGAATGATATTGGCAAAAATTGGTCCTTTTCGGGTATCAAATTCACCGGTTTTCTGGTTATATATCAACGTGCCTAAAAGGTCCGCTGGAAGCATGTCCGGGGTGAATTGTATACGCTGAAATTTTGTATCTATCAGTCTAGCAAGCATTTTTACCGTTAACGTTTTTGCCAGACCAGGCACGCCTTCCAATAACATGTGACCATTGGCTAACATACAAATCAAAACCTTATTGATCAGCGTTTCCTGACCAACAATGACTTGGTTTAAATCTTCCTTTAGGGAATCGACAAATGTAGATGTCTTAGAGATTCGTTCATTAATCTCGGTAAGACTGAAGTCACTCATATGCGATTTTTCAGATCGTAGCCAAATGTCAGGAGGGCGATGTGATGTGTTTTAAAGCCGGGATCTCATTAATGTCTTTCCCTAAATAATCAATCTCAAACTTGACAGAAGGAGAAAGTTCATGCTTTGGAAAGCGCTTTAAAAACTCATTATACTCGATGCGGGCTTTATCAAAATCATTCAGGGCATTTGCATAAATATATCCAATCATGAATTGGGCGTGGGGTTCCTGATTTGAGCCTGAATAATTATCGATAATTTTCCGATATTCCTGCACGGCTGTTTCAAAATCACGCAGATCATTCATGTAAATGTCACCAATCATATATTGGGCTTTCGGAGCCAGTTCATTTGTGGAATATTTCTCCGTCATATAAATCAAATGCTGTATGGCTTCTTTTATTAATTTTTGCTTCCGTAATATATCTGATTTATTCACAATCCATTCAGGAAAAGCATTTAGTTCCTTCTGGGCCTGTTCTGCTTGAACAGAGCCTGAATAATTATTAACCGTTTTCTGTAATGCATCAAAAGCTGAATGCGGATCATTTTTCCAATTTTTATATATAGTAGCAAGCTTATACTGAGCCCGGGCAGCCAAACTGTCCCCGGGATAATTTTTTAACAAGGATTCCAACTCACCAATAGCTAGTTCAACCTGATTTTCTTCAAGACTTTTCTGTGCCTGATTCAATAATTCCGGGGCACTTTTTGTACAGCTAACAATGAGAATAATACCAGTTAAAAGCAGTGTAAGTTTTGTTTTCATTATCTTCCTATCAATTAATGGGGCAAAATTTAAAATTGCAGTTTGAATCTCAAAAGATTATCGTCCTAATTCTACATGTTTAAGTTGTAAGGGTTCCTAAGTTTACAGCAGAAAAGCTAAAAAAGGTATCGTACACCTAAATGGAATTTCCCCGTTTCTGGACTATCAAATTGAACAGCATAATCCAGACGGGCTGGGCCTATAGGAGTATTTATGGTAAGCCCAATGCCTCCATCCCATTTGACAGCTTTCATTGAAATTGAGTCAATCGTATTGGATAAAATGCCACCATCCGAGAATAATGTTATTCCTATGGATTTATAGACAGGAAAACGATACTCAATATTTACCATAAACCGGATTATTTCACCCCAAGGCTTATCACCTAATTTTTCAAAACTAAGTACATCCCAACCACGCATACTTGTACTGCCACCTAAATAGAATTTTTCGTAACTATAATCGATAAAATCCGAATTCCAGTCCCAAATACGACCACTTTTCAATCGAAATGCAAATACTGATTCATTTCCAACAGGGATATATGTTTGCAAAGAAATATCCGCTTTTAAATATTCCCGTTCACCGCCCAGAAAATATCCAGTTGATTTGAAATAAGTATCGAATGAATATCCTTTCCTTGGAAACAGTGGATCATTTTTCCTGTCAAGATGGAGCCGCATGGATATTGATCGTTGCTGGAGATTTCTTATGGAATCTTCCTGGTCACTGAAATACTCCCAAACTTCGTTGTTTTCAAAAAAGGATCGTCCATCCAGTTTAACCTGTTGCGATATTTCCACTCCATAGCGTTCAATGCGAGGGAAACTTTTATTTCCTTCCTGATAGTTTACTAATGTTTCATAAAACCCGGTGACCCTCGTTGGCCAGCGAATTAAAAGTAACCAATTATTAAACAAGCTAATGTCATACCGGAATCGCGGTTTATTAAATTTTGTTTCCCAAGGTATACCTATCATCAATTTCGTGGAAAAATTTGTAGTGCTATTAAAAATGGATCGATTACGCCATTCAATAAATCCTCCAATAGCTGGCAGCTCCGTCCCCTCATAAAATTCAATTTTCTCATATCCGCCTACTGAATTCCATTCTCTTTGTTTAAACTGGCTTAGATTAATAACAATATTAACCAGTGAGTCGGAATCTGCAACTTTAACAGGAATTAAGTTTACCATTGAGAAAATTCCGGTTTCCCGTAATCGCCTTTTTGTGAGGTCCATCGCTGACAGGGAATAATGGTCACCCTTTTCATATTTTAATTCTCTATAAATCTGGATACTGTCTATTGGGTCTTCTTCTTCAATAAACGTATGGTGAATTATCACATCTGGACCCTCATTTATGAGGATACTGATGGCAACTGAATCCGAGATGTCATCCTGGATTTTCAGCTTAACAAATAATTTTCCATACTCATGAAAATGATTTTCCACAAGAGCAATGTTTTCATTGATCCGAACAGGGTTATAAGGCTCATTTACAGTGATACCGAATATTGTTTTTAATTCATCATTTGAAATAAGTTCATTTCCGCGGATGTCTACCTGGGAAACAAAAAATCGCTTTCCCTCCATAATATTATAATAAATATCTGCAACATTATTTTCGACTTTATATGATTCTTTGATCACGGCATTTAAAAACCCTCGGGAATGAAAATAGTTCTTGAGGGTGAGTGCGTCCAGTTTTACCAGTCGAGGCTCCAGTTTCGCACCCCGGATTAACCAGCTGGATGGCTTTTGCCTTAATAGATGCGTTAGTTCTTTATTAGAAACAGATTCGTTTCCGATAATTGTTACAGATCTGATCTTAATAGGGGCATCTTGAGCAAACAGTACACCCAAAAGGCTAAGGGTGCCAATAGCCAAATAAAAATATTGTAACACAGATTATTAATAGGCGTATCGATAACGGTATTTAAGGTTTAGGTGTCCCTGATCGTCCACATTACCTACAAGGGATAAATTACGGTTTAATTTATACTCAACACCAATCTGAGTTTGAGCAGGAATCGTTAACGAAAAGGATCGCCTATAAGATAAATTTAAATAGGTTTTATCGCCAAACTTACGTTTAGCAGAAATCTGGAAATCATCACCAGCTCCTGGATTTAATAACCCTGCTGTTCCTGTAATATCTATATCATCAACTAAATTCATTATCCCCAATGCTGTTATTTCCTTCAGGTTTTTCTCCAATTGGGATTCTAACAAAGATCCCAACACAGAATAGGCCTGGCTTCCAAAACCTGTTGATGTCATTTCCTGGTCTTCGAATCGCTTACCCCAGGTAAGAAGTTCAAGTATATCGCTTTCCGAAAAACCGCTGGAAGATTCCAGCCTTAGATCCATATCATCAATATCACCCGTTATTCTCAGCTCTATTCTTTCATTATCAATCATAGTAAAGGCACTGACATCCATATATGGATTTACTCCGTTATTATCAAAACTGACATATCCCTGGAGATCTTCAAAATTATCTTTGTATGAAAATACTGTTCCATCTTCAACAAATAGTTCACCACCAAAGTTCCAATACTGGTTGCCAATTTTTGATAAACTGATTTCTCCTACTAAAAGTGCATCAACCTGTGAATTCTGAAATTTGCCCTGTCCCCGTATAGGAACATTTAACCGATAGGACATGATTATACCTTCATTTTCCGGCAACGCGACTCCAACGTCCTCCGTGGTAAATTCATAGAAAATGATTACATCCAATGCTTCAATCTTACCAACTATTTCAACCGTATCGCGACCATAGATTGTCAGGTCCAAATCTCCAACTGTACCACTTACATCTATTGGTAAGGCTTTAAAATATATTTCTGTATCTTCAATCTGATCGACTTTTAAATGATAATCAGGCTGAAAGAACCGGCTAAAATCTATTGCACCTGTCAAAGCCACATTTGGTGCAGAAGGCCAGGAATCCCGATCATTATAATTCACTGCTTTTCCAAGAAGAGATTTTATTTTCATCTGGTTATTTTGCATGGTTGCTTCACCATTCAAAGAAATTATTGGGTCATTCAGTAACATAGTATAAACCGCCGCATCCTGGACCCGCACATAGCCATCCCTCATAATTGCATATGCCGGACCGGTCAAAGATAAAGATATATCAAAATCGCCAGTTACTGAATCAAGTTCAGCCAGGTATGGTGACAAAAAGGGAAGTGAGTGCAATGTCCCTTCTGTATGAAAATCTAGAGTGTCATTCTCAAAAAATAGGCCATAATTCTCTGAACTCAAATTCAAGTCCAATGGAACTGAGCCGTATGCTTTTATAAATTCATCTTCGTTTTGTGACTCTGCTTCATCAATGATCAATCTGCGTCCGGTATATTGACCTTTCCCTTTTACAGTTCCAAGATATATTCTATCAAATTGGGCTTCTTTAATATCTG
This sequence comes from Fidelibacterota bacterium, assembly GCA_012964275.1. Classification (GTDB taxonomy): domain Bacteria; phylum Fidelibacterota; class Marinisomatia; order Marinisomatales; family UBA1611; genus UBA1611. The sequence goes on from DTUG01000185.1 coordinate 10,021, forward strand.
CATTAAAACTAAACAGGGTGAGATCCGTTGAACCGGATAGTGTAAACGTACCACTGGCGTTACCACCTAATTGATAAAATCCTGGAATAAACCGGTGTACCATGGGCATAGATAATTCTCTGAAGGTAGAGTGCATTGATATTTGCGTGGAAACATGTGGTGCAGTGCGAATAGGTACAATTCCAGATGTCTGAAATCCCATGGATTCACCACGTGTCATGGATATATCATCGATATGGAGTAACCCGTCTTTATATAAAAATGACATGGTCATTTCATCAAAGGCTTCTCCCATATACTTTCCCCGTTTCAGGGAAATATCAATATCAATAGCAGAAGCATCAGCAGCAAATTGGAACCATACTTCACCAAAAATAATCCCTGAAAACTGTAGACGCTGATCATCAAGGAACTGAGTAATAACCTCTGCATCAAAATTCGACATTTTCAGTCTACCTTCAGGATGGTTCCCCCATTCCAACACACCATCCAAAATACCATCATTAATATGAAACTCAAACGGTTCAACCACTACGACAGAATCCTGAAACATGAGAAAAATCGGTTTAGAATTGATTAAATAGTTTCCTTCATAAGCCAATTGAAAACGATCCAACTTGTATTGATCCGCAGATAACCAAGATCCGGATATCTGCAGAAAATCATCACCAGACTTAAAATGGCAATTCTCAACAACCATACGATTCCTAGCGAATGAAATATCAACTGTTCCACTTTCAAATTGCTTATCCCGCCATTTCCCTTGTTCAATTTTTAAATTAACGAATCCGGAAGGAAAAGCATCACGAGTTTCCATTTCTGAATGAAAAGAAAGGGAACTCAGAGAAAAATCATGATAAATGATATCCCTGCACTGTAAGTCAGCCACAGCATTTGGAGTATCTATTGTTCCGCGAATTTGCATCCTCCCTGTTGCCCATCCACTTGAAAATGAATCTACCCAAAATTTGTTTACTAATTCTACATCCGCATTTTCCAAATCAGCCACTAAATCCAACTCATTGGTTTTAAAATCAACAGAACCATTCAGAGATAAAATACTTTCTCCAATGATTAGCATAACAGGATCAACAGCGTAAATGATACTGTCAAGATAGCTCACCGTACCATGGAACGAACTTTCCCTACCCGGATAGAGCTTGGATTCTAAAACCTCCAGTGTTAACTCAATCTGATCTAAGGCGTTATTTTGATCTAAGCTACCTTCTAATATCATCATTCCAGATAACAATGTTGGTTTTTGGTGCATCAGCCAGCGACTCAGGTCAAGACTGTCCAAATAAAAATAGCCGCTGACACGTCCGTTTTCCTCCCAGGAACCATTCAGGTGAAGCCTAGAATCCTCTCCCGATAATTTTAATGATCTCAGAATCCAGTTAGGACTTTGGTGTAAAAGATTAAAATCACCTTCCATGGCAAGACCCAAATTGTTTGAAATAGATAAATCACCTTTGGTAATTCCTAAATCAGATTTAAAATCAAATTGACCTGATAAGCTGGAAAACTTTCCTTTCAAGGGTGTACGACTAAAAAGTTCTTTGGAAATAAGGAATTCATTCATGGTTATAGAGCCAGAAAAAATTGATGAATCAGGTAAATATTTAACGAACCCGGTTAAGGGCACCTGACCAATTTTCCCATCAAATTCCTGAATAAATAATCCCTGGCGATCAGCAATAAAATTCACATTTTCCAACGTGATATTAAATGGGTCAGGTTCATCAATCTTCAGCTTTAGCTTAGATAAATCTATTTGTAATATTTCACCACTAGTTAGTTTACCCTCCACCATCCCAGACAGTACATAAATTGAATCTCTGACTCGTACCGGAACGCTCCCTGAAATAAAAAAGTGGTTAATATTGAAAGATGGTTTTAGTCTGTCATAATCTAACCGTGCATAATCGCTATAAAAATCTTCCGTGATTAAGGAAGTTTCTAATCCTTTTACTTCAATCAAATCGAACGTTAATCGTTTAAAGATGGTAGAAATAAATCCTAAGTTCAAAGTACTTTGTTTTATATACAATGTGTCGAATTCGGGATGCACCGCAGTGACATCAAAGGCGTGTATGGAACTTAGTAGATGGCCTGATAAATCAACAGACGTGATTGACCATTGAGTAGAAGCTAAACTATTATTTATTTTTTCTAATATCAATGATTTCCATAATACAGCACGAAATAATATCATAATCAATCCCAAAAGGATTACAATAATAATTGCCGATTTTCTCTTGATCTTTCTAACCACGTATACTTCTTCTATTTGTGAACGAAGTTAGGTACAGGGTGTTCCAAAAACAAAAAAAGCGTCCTAGGACGCTTTTTTATTTAATCAATAAGACAGTTTAATCAACTACTTCGAAATCAGCATCTTCAATTTCACCTTCTTTTTTATCTTTTTTTGGTTTTTGAGATGCGCCATCTGTTCCACTAGACTCTGCTTCCTTAGCTGTATCATACATTTTTGAAGCCATTTGGGACCAAGCACCGTTCAATGATTCCATAGCAGTTTTTATATCACCAGCATTACCGCTGTCTTTGGCTTTCTTCAGGTTCTCGACCTTCTCGGTCAAGGATACTTTTTCGTCCTCGCTTAGTTTATCGCCATATTCCTTGACATTTTTTTCTGTTTCATAGATCAAATGTTCCGATTGGTTCATTAGATCGATTTTCTCGCGTTTTTCCTTATCATCCTGTTCATGTTTTTTCGCATCATTGACCATTTTGTCAATTTCTGATTCAGAAAGACCGCTGGATGCTTCAATTCGAATACTTTGTTCTTTTCCGGTTGCTTTATCTTTCGCACTGACGTTTAATATGCCATTTGCATCTATATCGAAACTTACCTCTATCTGCGGCACCCCGCGAGGAGCAGACGGAATATCCGCTAAATGAAATCGGCCAATTGTTTTATTATCAATCGCTATTTCCCGTTCACCCTGGAGCACATGAATCTCCACAGTAGTCTGGTTATCAGCGGCTGTGCTGAAAATCTGGGACTTTTTAGTGGGTATGGTTGTATTACGCTCGATTAAATGTGTATCCACACCACCCAATGTTTCAATCCCCAGAGAAAGAGGGGTGACATCTAACAATAGAATATCATCAACATCGCCAGCCAGTACACCACCTTGAATCGCTGCACCCAAGGCCACAACCTCATCTGGATTAACACTTTTATTGGGTTCTTTGCCAAATATTTCTTTGACCTTTTCCTGGATTTTTGGGATCCGGATGGATCCGCCAACAAGAATAACCTCGTGAATATCAGCAGCAGATAACCCTGCGTCAGATAGCGCTTTTTTACACGGCTCGACTGTCCGCTCTACAAGGTCATCTACCAGATCATCAAATTTTGCCCTTGAAAGACTCAGGTTCAAATGTTTTGGGCCAGATGAATCGGCTGTAATGAAAGCCAGATTGATATCTGTCTGTTTTGAAGTAGATAATTCTTTCTTACCTGCCTCTGCTGCTTCTTTTAGCCTCTGAAGTGCCATGGGATCATTCCGAAGGTCAATTCCATCACTCTTCTTGAATTCATCAGCGATCCAGTCTATAACCCGCTGATCAAAATCATCCCCACCCAGATGACCATCACCATTGGATGATTTCACTTCAAAAACGCCGTCACCCAGTTCTAAAATGGAAATATCAAATGTTCCGCCGCCTAAGTCAAAAACGGCAATTTTTTCATCCTTTTTCTTATCCAATCCATAAGCTAACGAAGCTGCGGTCGGTTCATTAATGATCCGGCGGACATTGAGCCCAGCAATTTTCCCAGCATCTTTTGTGGCCTGGCGCTGGGAATCATTGAAATACGCTGGTACAGTTATCACAGCATCTGTGATCTTTATGCCGAGATATTCTTCAGCATCCTGCTTAAGTTTCTGAAGTACCATAGCACTAACTTCCGGTGGAGTATACTCTTTACCACCGGCCTTAATAACAACAGCACCACTGGAATTCTTGTCAACTTTGTATGGAACCTCAGATATTTCTGTACCAACCTCATCATACATTCTGCCCATAAAACGTTTAATAGAAAAAACTGTGTTTTCCGGGTTAGTCACTGCCTGGCGTTTGGCCGGCTGCCCAACTAGGCGTTCTCCATCTTTCGTAAATCCAACAACCGAAGGGGTCGTACGGCCCCCTTCAGGGTTTGTTATGATAGTTGGTTCCCCACCTTCCAGAACAGCTAAGCAGGAATTAGTTGTGCCAAGATCGATTCCAATAATTTTTCCCATGGTATCTCCTTATGGTAAAATCTGATAAATTTAGATATATGTTTTTTCAGCAATGAATATTCCACGAAGATTGATAGTACAAATTGACAGATAATGGGCTATTTTCACCCGATATGACAGAAAAGTATTACTTCTATGTTAATTTAGAAGATTTTTTTGGGTTTTTATTCGATTTTTTCTTTTTGTTTGCTTGTTGGTAACCATCTGTGAATTTAAACACAGAACGAGAAGATTCTACCTTAATGACCGTTCCTTCGCGATAAGTATGTTTCAACAACATTTCTGAAATAGGATCTTCCAGAGATCTTTGGATCTCCCGGCGTAGGGGTCGAACACCAAAATTGGGATCATACCCATTCTTTGCCAATAACTGCTTGGCTGATGCGGTGATTTTCAATCCCAAACCCATTTTAGCCAGGTTTTCCACCAAGTCATTTAGCTGCAAGTCAATAATTTTGTATACATGGTCTTTTGTAAGAGAATGAAATACAATTATTTCATCAATCCGATTCAATAGTTCCGGTAAAAAATTATGCTGAACCTTATCAAGGATGCGGGATTTCATCTTTTGAAAATTTTCTTCCGATGTTTCCCCACCAAACCCCAAACCACTAGATTTTAATTCCTTAGTGCCCAAATTTGACGTCATGATTATGATGGTATTACAAAAATCTACCTTTCTTCCAAGACCATCCGTGAGCAGGCCTTCATCAAATACCTGCAGTAGAATATTATACAAGTCATGGTGTGCTTTTTCAATTTCATCAAGCAACACGACTGAATATGGATTACGCCGAACTCTTTCGGTCAATTCCCCGCCCTCATCATAGCCCACATAACCAGGCGGTGCTCCAATTAAGCGCGACAGGGAGAACCGCTCTGAAAATTCTGACATATCCACTTTCACCAAAGCTTGGCTGTGCGTGAATAGATACCTGGCCAAAACTTTAGCCAGTTCAGTCTTTCCGACACCGGTTGGACCCAGAAACATAAATGCACCAATTGGCCGATTGGGATTTTTCAATCCTGTACGGGCTCGTCGAATAGCCCTTGATAAACTATGAATTGCCTCCTCTTGTCCAACGATGAATTCACTAAGTTTATCAGAAAGTTTTAACAATTTTTTCCCCTCGGACTCAGCCACCTTTGATACCGGTATGCCTGATACTAATGAAACTACATCCGCAATATGTTCAGCAGAAATATCAATGCACTTATCTTCATCTTCTTTCTGCCACATTCTTTGAGCTTTGCCAAGCTTTTTTATTAATTTACGTTCCATATCTCGCAATACGGCAGCATCTTCAAATAACTGATCGGCAACTTTAGTTTCCTTGTCTTCTCGAATTTTTTCTATCTCTTTCTCGATTTCAATAATACGGGGTGGAACTTCCACATTGAACATATGAGCTCGAGCACCGGCTTCGTCCAAAATATCGATTGCCTTATCTGGAAGATGTTTATCGGATACGTACCGATCAGACAGGTAAACACAAGCTTCGATAGCTTCGTCTGAATAGCGAACATTATGATGTTCTTCATACTTTTTTCTCAGGCCCTGTAGTATATCTAATGACTCAGACACGGTAGGCGGATTGATGACAATCTTTTGAAAACGACGATCCAATGCTCCATCTTTTTCAATGTACTTACGATATTCATCCATGGTGGTTGCACCAATGCAGTGAATATCTCCCCGGGCCAAGGATGGCTTAAACATATTGGAAGCGTCCAGAGAGCCGGAAGCTCCTCCGGCACCTACCAGAGTATGCAACTCATCAATGAAAATGATAATATTTTCATTCATCTCCAGTTCCATCATGACACTTTTCATCCGTTCCTCAAACTGGCCCCGATATTTCGTTCCAGCAACGATAGCCGCCAGATCCAGGGATAGTATCCTCTGGTTATGTAACACCCGCGGTACTGTCCTACGAACGATCCTTTGCGCCAATCCTTCAATAATTGCTGTTTTCCCTACGCCGGGTTCGCCAATAAGAGCCGGGTTGTTCTTTTTACGGCGGGTCAAAACTTGGGATACTCGCTCAATTTCTTTCTCTCGGCCTATGACGGGATCGAGTTTCCCCTTTCGGGCAAGTTTGGTTATATCCCGGGAAAAATGGTCCAGAGTAGGGGTCCGGCTTTTTGAGGATGGTTCTGTCTCAGGTAAATCAATATCATCATCTACGCTTTCTCCCTCCATGAGTTCCGATACCGAATCAAAATCCAGGTTGAAAGACTTTAAAACTTCACAGGCGATACCTTCAGTCTCTCGCAACATAGCCAACAGAAGGTGTTCATCATCAGCTAAAGACTTTCCCCTGGAAGCAGCTTCGCTATAAGCATTTCTCAAAACACGTTCTGCCCGACGAGTCAGAGGCAGATGCCCAAGAGTCATGGTTCCACCGGAGGCTTTGATCAAGTCCTCAATCATAGCAGACATTTCGCTGGGCTCTATATCATAGACTTGAAGGACCTTATGGGACATGCCAGCTTTTTCTTTTAGCAAGCCTAGAAGTAAATGTTCAGACCCGACATAGCTATGCCCCAGGCGAATGGCTTCTTCCTTGGCCTTTTTTAAAATGCTTTGTACTCTTTTCGAAAAATTTTCTTTCATATCAGCGATGCTAAGCTGCCTTCAATTGTCCCGCTTTTAATTCATATTTAAAATGACCGATTTCGGCTACTTCGGGATTATGAGTTGTCAGCACAATAGACTGGCTGAAATCTCGATTAATTTGTACCAAAAGGTCAATTAATTTCCGCGCGTTATTCATATCCAGATTCCCCGTTGGTTCATCCGCTAGTAGGATGCGCGGTCGATTGATTAGTGCCCGGACTACCGCAGTACGGAGCCGCTCTCCTCCAGACAATTCCGATGGCAGGTGATCTTTCCTTTCAGTTAAACCCACAGTCTCTAGCAATTCCAATCCCCGATCTATAGGATTCTGCTGGTCATTTTTAATCCAAGCCGGTAATAAAATGTTTTCCAGAGCGGTAAATTCCGGCAGCAGATGATGAAACTGAAACACAAAACCAATATGCCTGTTCCGCAGTTCAGCCAGTTCATCTTCAAGCAGTGTTTCAATTTTAATATTATTTATTTCCAGGATTCCACTATCGGGTTTGTCCAAAGTACCCAGAATGTTTAGCAAGGTGGATTTTCCCGCCCCAGACTGACCCATAATGGTAATAATATTCCCGGAATTCACAGTGAGATCAATTCCGGATAGAACCTCTAACTTTCTCTTTCCATTAGAATAAGTTTTATATATCTGGTCTGCTTTTATTATTACTTGGCCCATTGCAGTGCATCTCGCGGTTCAATACTAGCGACTTTGCGACTTGCTCCCCATGAAGATACCAAAATAAAGCCACTGGCAATAATTGTGATCAGCAAAATATCAGCTGGCAATAACTTCATGGGCAGGGTTCGCATAAAATATATATCTGTGGGTAGGGGAATAAACCCGGTAATATTTTGAATGAAAACCAGACAACATCCTGATAACAGACCTGAAAACGCTCCCCATCCTCCGCGCCAGAACCCCTGAATAACCAATACATTTTTCAGGGTATGGATTGGCGTACCCATAGCCCGGAGAATGCCAATCTCCTTGATCTTTTGGACGGTGATCAACGATAAGGTAGCCGTCAGATTAAATGCCGCCACGAGAATAATCAAACTGAGAACGCTTATGGCACCGAGCCTTTCCAACCGCATGGCTTTGACCAAGATACTGTGGATGTCCTCCCATGTTTGAAGAATAACCCCTTTCGGCAAAACAGCCGCAATGCTTGTTTCAGCATCTTCTAGGTTTGTCTCAGGATAAATACGAAGATCAATGCCGTCCCATCGATCGAGGCGTCTAAATAAAAGTTCCCCGGTTTCAGCGGGCAAAAAAATTATACGGTCATCATAATCTAAAATTTGGGAATGAAAGATTCCATTCACTATAGTTTTTAACCGGTGCGGAAATCCAATCGATGGAGTCTGGTCCAAAGGACTGCTGATTATCATTTCATCACCAACGCGCACACCCAGACGGGCAGCGGTGTCCCAGCCAATAAGGATCCCGTTTTTTTGGGGTATTTCACCTTGTATTGACACATTGTAAAATGACTGCATCATTTGCATATCCACCGCCTTGAATGTAACCATCCGCTGATTAGATCGATACTGGATTAGCCCCTGGCGGGTCTTAAAAGGCATAACTGACTGAATCTCAGGTCGGTTTTCCAAGAGTTGTATCGTGGCATCCAGTTCGGTTCCAGTCAGGCGAAGGTCACCATCAAAACCACGAAGTTTTTCACGTACCTGTCCCTCAAATCCATTTAACACAGCCAGTGATATTACCAGGGCAAAGCATCCTACTCCCATACCTGCCATGGAAACAATCCCTGTAAAACGGCCCGGCCCTTTCCGAGACATTAGAAATCTGAGTGCAATTTCCCGGGTCAGGTTCATTCGTACCTCAGGACGTCTGCAGGAAGAATATCCATAACTGCTTTAGTTGGCCAGAGTGATGCCAGCAAGCATACTATGAGAGTACCAGACAAGATTGATAAAAACATTCCCGGGTCCGCATGCACCGGGATGTGATCCATAAAGTATATGTCCTCAGGGACAGCAATTATATGGTATCGAGACTGGAGAAATATAAACAATCCTGCCACACAGGTTCCGATGATTCCGCCAATAATTCCGATAGCACTACTTTGGAGGAGAAATATCTTCCGGATGGTGCGGCGGTGCATGCCCTGGGCCATGAGCATTCCAACCTGGCCGGATTTTTCAATAACGATCATAGCCATGGTAGCCAGGATATTCACAATACCCACCAGCGCGATCATCCCGAAAATGATCAGAGCCGGCCAACGCTGTACGTTGATCCAGTCGAATAGGATCCGGTGCCTGTCCTGCCAGGATTCAGCGTAATAAGGATAGCTCAGATTTTCAATAAAATAATCCATTACATCTTTCAGCGGTTCATCTGAGTTAATAATATAGCCGGTAATCTGCGACTCCATATTAAATATAGTCCGAGCCTGGGATAAAGAAACAAAAGCCATAGTTTTATCATATTCCAGCATTCCAGAGTGAAAAAAGCCCTCAATTTCAACACTTGAGATCCGCTGACCGGCACCAGGTTGCATCATGGTTTCCAAACCGGAGATAATCACCCGATCCCCTACTTCAACACCCAGTACTGAGCGAAGTGCCTTACCCAGAATGATCTTGCCGGAGGAAATTTCACTTTTATGCATATCATATTCCGGACCAGTTGGCAAATGATCGATGCCTTCTACCAGGATCCCTTCAGCTTTATTCCCTACCCGAATCATAGCACCTTTTCGAATATAGGGTTCTGACTCTATGGACAAAGGAAATTGATCTATCAGTGAATCCAATACCGATGTATTATTGGCAATGGAATGACCCAGCATATGTTGAACCCGGACCATTCCATCAAACCCGGACAGTTTATCTGAAAGAGTATTCTCAAATCCCCGTATGATGCTGGCCGTAAGCATCAGGGCAGTCACTCCAATAGAAAGCCCGATGATAGCCAGCTTGCTGGTGTAAGATGAAAAACTACCTTTCTCTGGGGAACGTAAATACCGCAGGACGAACCGCAGGATCAAACTCATCGTTATTGATTATCTGTTCTCATGGCCGGAAACAGGATTACATCCTTGATCCAGCGGTTTCCTGTAAGCAGCATAACCAGCCGATCGATACCCAGACCTACACCACCTGTGGGCGGCATGCCGGCTTCCACAGCTTGGATGAAATTCTCATCCACGGGCTGTGCTGCCTCGTCACCACGCTCTTTAAGCGCAGCCTGGGCTTCCAAACGCTGGCGTTGATCCACCGGATCATTCAACTCTGTAAATGAGTTTGCAAATTCGGCTCCACCAATGAAAAGTTCAAACCTTTCCACGATATTGGGGTCTCCATTTCGATGGGCTTTAGCCAGGGGCGATATCGCTTTTGGATAATCTACCACGAATACCGGCTGTACCAGGTTTGGTTCCACCAGGGTTCCCATTAATTCATCCAACATCTGGCCATAATTCGCATTCTTTTCCACATCAATGCGATGTTCTTTGCAGATGGACTGCATGTCATCATCAGACGTTTCGGCCAGGTCATGTCCAGTAACCTCCTTTAGCAAATCAAGGATGGGTTTCCGTTCGAAAGGTTTTGACAGATCGATATCCATGTCTCCCCACTTGACCTGCAAAGCGCCCACAGATTCTGCCGCCCGGCGCACCATGTCTTCCACAATTTTCATGCAATCTTCATAATCAGCATAGGCCCAGTAAAACTCCAGCATGGTGAATTCTGGATTGTGGTTGCGGTCCATGCCTTCATTGCGAAAATCCTTGGCAATCTCATAAACTCGGTCAAAGCCGCCAATGATCAAGCGTTTCAGGTAAAGTTCATCAGCAATGCGCAGGTACAGTTTTTGATCCAGGGCATTGTGATGAGTGGTAAACGGCCGGGCATTGGCTCCGCCATAAAGAGGCTGAAGGGCCGGTGTTTCGACTTCCAGAAAACCTTGCTCATCCAGTGTTTGGCGGATTTCCTGAATGATCCGTGCCCGTTTCACAAAAACTTCCCGCACTTCCGGATTGACAATCAGGTCAAGGTGACGGTTTCGATATCGCTGTTCCTTATCAGAAAAGGCGTCAAACACTTGGCCATCCTTTTCCTTCACCACCGGCAGGGGTCGGATGCTTTTCGCCAAGATGGTCAATTCATTGGTACGGATAGAAATTTCACCGGTCTTGGTCGTGAATACATCTCCTTTCACACCAGCATAATCCCCGATATCCAGAAGTTTGAAATGACTGTAAACCTCTTCTCCAACATCATCACAGCGAATAAAAATTTGAATCCGGCCTGCTGAATCCATAATATGGGCAAACGACGCTTTTCCCATTTTACGCAGGGCCATGATCCGCCCAGCCACGCAGACTGTCTGCCCTTCCATCTCATCATAATGATCCAGGATGTACTGGCTTTTATGGGTAGGCTCGTATTTATGCGGATAGGGATTCACACCCGCTTCCCGGAGCTTGTTTAGTTTTTCTATGCGAAAATCAATGACCTGCTGTAGGCTTTTATATTCTTCTGACACCATTAATCCTTTACCGTTTCTGCTGAATTATCTGCAATGTTACTGAGCAAGTAGGCCCGGATAAAGGCATTCAGGTCGCCATCCATAACTGCCTGGGCATTGCCTGTTTCCTCCTTCGTGCGGTGGTCCTTTACCATATTGTAGGGATGAAACACATACGACCGGATCTGGCTTCCCCAGCCGATATCCTTCTTCTGATCTTCCAGACCTTTATTTCTCTTTTTTTCCTTTTCCAGCTCTACCTGATAGAGGCGGGCCTTTAATATTTTCATAGCCTGGTTTTTATTCTTATGCTGGGACCTCTCATTCTGGCACTGTACTACGATTCCCGTAGGAATATGGGTGATCCGCACCGCCGAGTCGGTCTTGTTCACATGCTGACCTCCGGCCCCACTGGCACGATAGGTATCGATGCGCAGGTCTGCCGAATTTATATCCACTTCGATTTCATCGTTCACGGAAGGGTAAACAAATACCGATGCAAAAGATGTATGCCGTCGGCTGTTGGAATCAAAGGGTGATATCCGCACCATACGATGTACTCCCGCTTCTGCTTTCGCCAGACCGTAGGCATAATCACCCAGGACCTCGAAAGTTACATCCTTGATCCCTGCTTCATCACCAGGCTGCATATCAATAAGATCAATCTTAAAATCCTGCTGTTCCGCCCAGCGGGAATACATTCGATACAGCATTTGAGCCCAGTCCTGGCTTTCGGTACCGCCAGCTCCCGGATGTATGGCAATAATGGCATCCTGGGTATCCTCCTTTTTCCCCAAGATCATTTTGAGTTCTACTTCTTCCACAATGGTTTGATAATCATTTAGTTCCTTTTCCAGTTCTTCAAGGGATGTTTCACCCGCTTCAGCAAACTCCAGGAGCACTTCCACATCGCCATGGCGGCCCTCCAGGCTGGACCAAAGGTCAATTTCTTTTTCCAATCGGGAGATCTTTTTTAGGATGGCGGACGCTTTCTGGTTATTGTCCCAGAAGGATGGATCTACTGACGCTTTGCGGAGCGTTTCCAGTTTTTTTTGGCTGGACTCAAGATCAAAGATACCTCCGCAGTTCAGAGTATTTTTTTTCAGTTTGGCTGAATCTTTCTTTCAGATCGATTATTTCCATGACCGAATTTAATGAAGCCAAATAGTGGATTGTATGGTGTTTTGGATCATTTTTATTGTACTGTCATAGCCAAGAGCAAAGCAACGAAGCAATCTCGTCAATAATGTAACAATCGAGATTGCGGAATAATCATTGACCATTCCTGCTGGTTCAAGCTTTGAAAGAGCTTGAGGGTAAAATTCACCATCCCAACTGGGTGGTATCATTTCGTAATCAATACCTTTAGCCTGTTCTCCCGGCGTGATCTTTACTGATTCTATCGGCAGGGTAATGACCGGTCCGCTCATCACCTGCAATTCAACATCGGCAGGCAGGCCAAATAAAACATCACCTGTGTGTGGGATCTGGGGGAAACCTGGTTCGTGGATCTGGGACAGAGCTGGTCGAGTATGGATCACATGTTGCTCATCCACCCAGAGAGTGTCTAAAGAAACTTCAATTACCAGCATCCCAGGTTGATTAACACGGACCTGGTAAACGGGATCAGCGAAAAGAATAGAAAATAAGAAAAAGAAAAACTGGAGGAAGAAACAGAACCTACATCTAATAGCAACCATTATAACCGATCTAATCCACCCCTACTAGTAAATTCTATGGTCATAGTCAATCACCAGATGAAATGAAAAGCCGTTCATTTAAATAACGGCGCAGGGACATTTCATCCATATCTAGGTTGGCAAACCTTCCATTTTCTGCGGCAGCAATGGCGCCGCGTTCTTCAGAAACCACAATAACAATCGCATCAGATTCTTCAGTTAAGCCCAGAGCTGCCCGGTGGCGGGTTCCCATATCCGGATTAACCATGTCACTCTCCGTCAATGGTAAAATACAACCTGCAGCTTCCATCAGCGTATTTTGTAAAATCACGGCCCCATCATGTAAGGGTGATGAGGGATTGAATATTGATAACAGGAGCGCTGAAGAAACTTCACCCTTGATAGGTGTACCCGATTCTTTGTAAGCACGCAACCCGGTTTCCCTTTGAATAACGATGAGTGCCCCCCATTGGCGATCACTCATTTTCAGCGATGCATCAACAACTGCCTCCAGTGACCGACTTGTCCCCACACGAAAGATGGAACGGAAGAACCTGGTTTGCCCCACATAGATCAGCAATCGTCTGATCTCCGGCTGAAACAGGATCACAAAAGCCACAACCCATACAGTCTGGAACTGATTCATCAGCCAGGAGGTAGCACTGAAACCGATCGCATTGAATAAAAATGAAGCGATCAGCAGAATAATAAGTCCTATAAGCATCTGCCCGGCACGGGTTTCCTTAAAGTATTGGTATACCTTATAGAAAATCCATGTAACCAAAGCAATGTCTATGACATCGATCAGTGAAACGGTGAGAAAACCTATTTTAAAAAGATTCATTATGCAGCAGTTCGAATTTTTTCGGTGATGGTAACGACCCTTTTCATCGCTTTGACATCGTGAACTCTGACGATTCGAGCCCCATTCAGGATGCCAGCCGATACTGCTGCAGCTGTTCCTTCCACCCTATCACCCGGGGGTAAATCCAACGTTTGACCAATAAAGGATTTTCGGCTAGGACCAATCATAACAGGATAACCCAGATTACAGATCTCATTCAACTGGTTTAAAATGGTAAAATTATCATCATATTTTTTTCCAAACCCTATTCCCGGATCCAAAATCATCTGGGATTGTTTGACACCGTTTTTCTTCGCTAATTGAATCTGTTTAAGAAAAAAGGCTTTCAATTCGCCGATAAGATCTCCGTACACCGGATTTTCCTGCATCGTCTTTGGTGTACCTTTGATATGCATAATAACAACGGGGACATTCTTATCCGCAACCAGCGAAACCATTTTTGGGTCAAAGCAAAGACCACTGATATCATTAATGATATTCGCTCCTGCTTCTATAGCCTTTTCAGCCACGCTGGATTTGTATGTATCAATGGAAAGCAGTATATCACTTTCTTTCCTTAGGGCTTGAATAACAGGAATGATCCTGGACATTTCTTCATCGTCATCCAGAGAATCCGCACCAGGTCGCGTTGATTCACCCCCAATATCGATGATATCAGCGCCATCCTGGATCATCTTCAAGGCATGATTGAATGCATCATTAGTCGAATAAAATTTTCCCCCGTCGCTGAAAGAATCCGGAGTAACATTCAGAATACCCATGACCAGCGTTGGGCGCTCCAAATTCTGACACCATGATTTAAACTGATCCAATGTCAGGAAAGTCACTAGGTACTTATTCCTTGGTCCTTTGTTTTTGAGGCTGTTTTCTGGGTGAGTTTGGCGCGGTAGTTTTAGGTTTACGTCTGGGTTTGGCAGTTCTTCGACGACTTGACGCGCGTTTTTTATTATTACTTCTGCCAGTCATTCGGCGGATAAGTTTTTTTCCTGCCAGAATTTTTTCCAGGTCCTTGGCATTCAATGTTTCGTACTTTAATAATTCCTGGGCCAGGCGATGAAGCAATTCAACTTCCTTTTTTAAAATCTCTTCGGCGCAACGCTGGGCATTACGGACAATCCTTGACACCTCTTCATCAATCATTCGGGCTGTGACTTCACTGTAATCTCTGTGTGATTGAATTTCACGGCCAAGGAATATTTCCTCATTTTTCTTGCCGAAGGTCATGGGGCCCAACAGATCGCTCATACCCCATTCTGTCACCATTTTTCGGGCAACTTTTGTTGCCTGTTCAATGTCATCTCCCGCACCGGTGGTCATTTGATTAAAAATAAGCATTTCTGCCCCGCGGCCTCCCATGAGAATTGCCAGGCGACCCTCGATATATGATTTTGCATAGCCATGTTTTTCGTCAATCGGCAACTGCATGGTGACTCCCAAAGCTCTTCCCCGGGGAATAATGGTAATTTTATGTACAGGGTCTGCACCTTCTGTCCGCAAGGCAACCAGGGTATGTCCGGCTTCATGGTAAGCCGTGGTTTTCTTTTCCTCGTCTGACAGAATCATGCTTTTGCGCTGAATACCCATCATTACCTTGTCCTTTGCATCCTCAAAATCATCCATATCAACGGATTTCTTACGTTTTCTGGCAGCCAGTAATGCTGCTTCATTTACAAGATTGGCAAGATCTGCACCCACCATTCCCGGGGTTCCTTTCGCGATGGATCTCAAATTAACCTTTCGTTGATTGAGCACTACCTTTTTAGTATGGACCTTTAATATACCAAGCCTCCCCACATAATCAGGGACATCCACCACGATCTGACGGTCAAACCGCCCGGGTCGCAATAATGCAGGATCGAGAACATCAGGACGGTTTGTGGCAGCAATAACGACAATATTTTGATTATTATCAAAACCATCCATTTCAACTAACAGGGCATTAAGTGTCTGCTCCCGTTCATCATGGCCTCCACCGATACCGGCACCACGATGACGCCCAACAGCATCTAATTCATCAATAAAGATTATGCAGGGTGTGCTCTTTTTCGCCTGCTCAAACAAATCCCTTACCCTGGATGCACCCACACCTACAAACATTTCCACAAAATCAGCGCCGCTAAGGCTGTAAAAAGGCACATTAGCTTCACCGGCGACAGCTCGGGCCAAGAGTGTCTTCCCAGTACCGGGGGGGCCTACCAGAAATGCACCTTTGGGAACCCTGGCACCTAATTTTTGAAAGCGTTTTGGATTCTTTAAAAATTCAATGACTTCCTCAAGCTCTTCTTTTGCTTCCACACACCCTGCCACGTCCTTGAAAGTGACACGTGGCTGGTCCGAAGTCCATAAAGATGCCCGGCTCTTACCAAAATTGAAGATCCCACGCATACCACCGGCACCGCCCTGCATTCTCCGGATCATAAAAAACCAGAATCCAATCAGCAGTATCCACGGAAACATATTCAAGAGGTATCCAGTCCAATCGATACTCTTTTCCTTAAAACTATAATCCAACCCTGCTTGATCCCACTGCTCCGTTACCTGCCGATCAACGAATGGAAGGGTGAGGCGGAATTTTGTAACATCTTCTGCACTGCCTAATGTTGTATCAATAATCTGTGGCGTTTTGAATTCACCATGGAATGTTTTATCAATAATGACCGCCTTATCAATATCACCAGCTAATAAATATTCACGATATTGAGTATAGTCTATCTCTAATTCATTCTTTCGTTCATTTGTTAATAGGCTTGAAAAGTAAACAGCAACAAATATAATCCCAATCCAAATAAGACTCGTTTTTCCAGCTCGTTTCCACTGGAAGTCATCCTTGGGGTCTTTTTTTCCAGATTTTTTCGGCGATGTCCACCGATGCTGGTTCTTTTTACTATTTGCCATAAAATATCCTAAAAGATTATATCTCACTCATAAGTCAAGACGGAAGATTGAATCTAAATGTCTCAATTTTTGATCGAAATCCAGACCGTATCCTACAACGAAATCCGGGGGAATTTCAAATCCAATGATATCCACCTCGAAATTTAGTTTAGCCAGTTCTGGCTTCAGCAATAATGTGACAATCGATAAAGATTTTGGCGAGGCTTTGGAAAGACGATCCCGGATAAATTTTATTGTCAGACCGGAATCAATAATGTCTTCCACTAAAATTACATGCCGACCAGTGATATCTGCAGAAATATCCTTTATAAGCCGCACTGTACCTGTTGATTGATCTCCAGAATAACTATGTAACTTAATGAAATCCATTTCACAATCGATTGTTAAAGCACGTAATAAGTCGGCCATAAACATAAAGCTGCCATTTAGCACACCTATCAAAATTGGAATTTCATTCTTGAATTTGTTAGAAAGTTCGGTACCGATAGCTGCTACTCTGGAATGAATTTTTTCCTTGGAAATAAATGGAATAAGTTTCGACTTATGAATGCTCATATTTTTTTCAGCTAAAACGCTGCAACTCTACAGTTTGCTTTGTTCGGGGGGTAACCTTCACTGATTCATCAATACGCATACCGCATACCCAGATAATATCATCATCTGCAGTTAATATCACCTGGTCATCTTTTGAGAACCGGTCAATTTTATTGTTAATTAAAAAATCACTCACTTTCTGATGACCAACTAATCCTAGTGGCTGAAATTTATCCCCGGTACACCAATACCGTAAAAAAAGTCTTCTATTCTTGATTTTATCCCAATCCAGTATTTCAGTATTTCGATTCGCAGTAAAAGATTCAGGTTTCTTTAGCAAATTCATACCGTATACATAATTCCCAAATTCCACTATGTCTCCAGGTTTTATTTCTAATTTATTTTTGCTTCTTTTTTCTTGTTTTCTTAGAATCCAACGTTTCCGGTTGTTCAACAGTTCCCACCCTTTTTTTTGCTGCAAAGTGGTCCCCGTTTTATCAGACTTTATAAATTGTTTAAGTATGGTATAATCATGCCGACGCCACTGCCCACGCGATTGGGTCAGCGTCTGGAAAACCATTGCTTGGACAATAGTTGGTAGATTTGTAATAGATGATTTGGAAATTTCAATTTTTCCCTTGCTTAAATAGTACACATTGTTATCTATAATTCGATCCACAAAGAAAAACAAGGCATTGTTCCACTCTGAAAAATGGCTCACAGTTTCATTAACAGCAGAAATCAGGTCTGGGTACTGCTTTTCCCAAGACCCTATGACCTGGTTCCGAATGAAATTCCTGGGAATAGAGATATCATTATTCGTTGCATCTTCAACGAATGGAATCGAATATCGACTTATAAAGCCATTTAGATCATGTTTGGAAAATGGCAACAATGGACGCAAAATCTTGCCGTGTTTGGTATTCATTCCTCCCAGTCCTATCACTCCGGTGTGATGCGCAAGATTCATAAGCACGGTTTCCAACTGATCATTACCATGATGCCCAGTAACGATCCAATTACAACCAGATTCATAGGCCATTGTTTTCAGAAATCGATATCTATTCTCCCGGGCCCAGGCTTCTGTGCTCTCGTTTTTTTCAATGGATCGGGGTTCTAGATGGCGAATAAAAACAGGGACATGCCACTCTTTTCCTACAACCTGAACAAATTCCTGATCTTTATTGCTATCGCTGCGTAAATGATGATTTACATGCCCAATCACAAATTCCCCTACATTCGATAATTGAACAGATTTAAATAAAGTCAGCAGAGCCATCGAATCCGGGCCACCGGAAATTGCCAGTAAAAATTTTTCCTTTCCCGTCTCATCCAACAGAATCTGTAGATGGTTTAGAAATCGATCCACAAGCAGATCCGCAGCAATTTTATGTGTATTTAATGATGGGATTTGCGTCATCTTCAGGAATTCACTTGACTCAATAGCTAAAGTAAAAATGGGTTTTCGAACATTTCTTTATCAATGGTTGTACTGGAACCGTGGCCAGGGTGGCATATATAATGACCTGGAATTTCTTTCATTATTTTTATTAATGATTTGTATAATTTCTCCCAATCACCACCGGGTAGGTCGGTTCTTCCAACGGTCCCTTGAAATAATACATCCCCTGTAAAAATGTGCTCTTGAATTATAAAGCTCGTTCCACCAGGAGTATGGCCAGGGGTCAATAATAGACCAATTTCGAATGGTGGTATTTCCAATTTATCCTTTTCAAACCTATGATCTACTTCCGGAGCAGGCTTTGGTGTTAATCCAAAAAATAGTGTATCCCGTTTATAGCTTTTTAGTACGCTATCTTCATTTTTATGTAAAAAAATGGTATTCCAAATTCATTTTTCAGATCCTGAACCGCTCCTATATGATCCAAGTGTGCATGCGTATTGATAATAGCAACCGGTTCCATATCAGCATCTTTAAGAGATTGGATAATGATCATGCCATCGTCACCGGGACCAACAACAAGACAATCGGAATCCCCCTTATTCCAAACTAGATATGTGTTTTCCTTAAACGGACCAATAACTATCCGTTCAACTTGAATATTCAAATATAGTTAAAGAACAGGTGTGAAAGGCATTGAATTTTATCTTCATAAGATTTTGGATATAACATCCATTCAGTGGCAGATATACTGCTCAGGATTGAATTTCCGTCTTGTGGTGTGAAACAGAAACCAGTGATCTCATGCTCATGGCGAACATTTAGGGACTGCTCTACCACCACTGTTTGGTTCATGATTCGGCCAAAATGCCCATGGTCACGTCCAAACGAGAAAACTGTGCTGGCCATATCTTTAGTAGTCATGGCAACATATGGATTGTCATGTAGTTTATCCTTTACCTTATTTAGAGAAGTGGGTTCCTTTACTGTCATGGTAAACCACAATACATGCATGTATTGGCTGTTGACTTTCATCGCAGAAGAAAACAGGTTCAGGTCCAAACCAAGCGTCTGG
>DTUG01000185.1:29881-33162 GCA_012964275.1 Fidelibacterota bacterium
ATAAAATCCATTTTTTATTAGCGGCATCCTTCGCATGATGTGATCCATATGTTTCATCACTATGGGTGCCCACTTGTGGAGAAGCAATAAAACTTCCTTCTTGACTTAAATCACTGGCCCGTCGGATACATACATATCGGCCTTCAATGAGGTTCTCTGGGTTATCATTTAAGGCTAGAGTATGTGTAATACATGAAATATTATGGGTATTACAGGATACAATCTGTAAAAATATGTCATCTGCATTCAATGCACTATCATTGATACCACGTGCATATTTCTTCCCGAATCCATCTTCACTACCCTGGGCCAAGAAACCTCGTACTGTATCAGAAAATTTTTGGTAATATTTTGCCTTATTCTCATGCCCGATACCCTTTGGTGTGCAATCAATCACTACCGAAGAACGCTTGATCGCATCCTCTGTTTCAAGCTCTGGATCCAGTTTCAGTTTTTTGAATTCGGTAACCTTCTCGGCATCAACCGCAAGTCTTGCACCGCGCCTTAACAGGTCAGTGACCTTCGAACTGTCCCTGCGCAATGCAGAATTCTTGTGAAATGTCACTTCATCGATACCCAACTGGTCACTGTAGTCACATAACAATCCAATTAGGGGTTCGCCTATTGTGCCCGTACCTACGATGTGAACAATTTTACGTTCCATTGGAGATTACTCCTCTTTTTGAATCTTCATTTCATTTTCTAAACGAATCTGAATAACTATCCAAGCAATAATAAAACCATATACAATAATAATCTCTGTTAGAAGATATATCATATAATATTATGTGTTTCCCTTTTCTTTAAATTATGGACTCGAAAGCGAATCATGAATGAAATAACCACCAACAAAGATAAAAACGAATAGTTAATCATTAACACCGGCATAATTCCGGTATTCTCAAAATATTGGCCTACTTGGGGGTGTGATTGCAATTCCGGCAACCATAGTTTTACCGAAAGAAATATTAGAGGCACATCGAGAAAAGCTATGATGCCTAATACCGCCGCATAACGTGAAACCTGTTCTGGGTTACCACCGAATTCTCTGAGCATAAAGTATCCCAGAAAAATTAGGAAAAGAACCAAACTTGTTGTCAAGCGGGGTTCCCATACCCAGAAATGACCCCATGCTGGTTTCGCCCAGATAGGACCCGTTATTAATACTAAAAACATAAACATTGTCCCCGCTTCCGCACTCGCTAAAGCAAAATGGTCCCAGGTTTGCCCCTGCTTCCAAAGAAATAAAATACTGAATATCATCACCAATAAATACCCAATAAATGCTGTCCAGGCTACCGGAACATGTATGTAGAAAATATTTCCAAAATCAGGCTGAAGCTGGTTTTGCGGAGCTATAGTTAAGATGAGAAAAATATTAATCCCAGATAAAAATGCCGCTAATAAAAAATGGATTTTATTGACTCGTAAGGCTAAAAACGACACTATTCTTCTACAATTTGATCATAAAATAAATACCCTAAAAGCGCGGAAGTTAACAAGAATGTAAAAAGAATTAGAATCCATATTCGCCATTCTCCAAAAGGTTTATTTTCAAATATAAATACAGTGCTTTTGGTCGCTGCAATGACGACTGGTGAAGCTAGTGGAAAAAGTAAAACCGGAATCAGCACTTCACGCATGTTGGCTCGCAAAGCAAGTCCCGATATTAAACAACCTATAGATATTATCGCACTATTTCCCAGAATCAGAATACCAAGAAAAAATAGTATAGAAAAAGAAACATCCAGATTAAGGAACAGAAAGAATGGTACAATGAACAGCAATTCTGCCATTGATAAAAAAATGAATCCAACCAGAAGTTTTGACAAGAAAACGAGGCCTCGATCTATAGGAGCACTAATCCAGCTCCAATGGGCATCCATATCGCCTTCATAGGAAAACAGCCTGTTTAATCCTAACACAGATGTAAATAAGATTACAACCCAGAGTAAGCCTGGGGCAAATTGGCGGAAGAGAACAGGTGATACATTAAAGGCAAAGGCAAATACCAATGTTACCGCTAGTCCAAAGATGAACATAGAAACAACCATTTCCCGGGAACGCCATTCATTGATTAATTCTTTCCAGATCAGATTACCCATTAACCACTTCCTGTAATTAGATTACCTGCATCTTCTTTAGACATCACCTTCAAATCAAGATCTAAATCGATCTGCCCATTTTTCAAGGTAATAATCCGATCAGCGACGCCTAACACCCAATCAATATTATGGGTAGCGATGAGCATTGTTCTATTAACCTTCTTCCATTCAATGATAAGGTCGTTAAAGAGATTTGCACCCTCTTGATCCAGTGCGTTTAAAGGTTCGTCCAGGTACAATACCGGGGAAGGGATTAAATCCGCCACCGCTAGTTTCAACCGCTGTAACATACCCTGGGAGTAAAATTTTATTTGCTTGTCCCTATGGTTATCTAAAGATAAAAATCTGAGGTGTTCATCAATTTTGTCGACACTTGCATTTAACCCATATAATCCTGAAATAAAAAATAGATTCTCTAATGCGCTTAAAGACGGGTACAGGGATGCATTATGTCCAATATATAATGAAAATTTCCTGGATGAAGGATCACCGGGGAAAATTTCTTTCCCATTGATACTAACTTTTCCTGAACCTATAGATGCGATTGATGATAAAATCTTAAGAATTGTGGTTTTGCCAGAACCATTTGGTCCGAGCAAACAAACGACAGAGCCAGAGAGAATAGTAAAGGAAACCTTGTTTAATACAGTCTGTCGGTAAAAAGATTTACAAAGACCAGAAACTTCAACCTGCATTATGAAGAAGTATGACGAATTTGTTGAATTATATCTGAAACGTTTCTTTTTAATATATCTCTGGACTTTTGATAGTCCTCTTGAGAAAGTTTACCTACTGAAAAATCTGTTTCTAATTCTTTTATTTGCCTGTAAAGAATCTGTTTTTTTCGCTTCATTTCATCGACATCAAAAACTGGCTGCGGCATGGCACCAGGAGATTCTATAAGAGGCTGTACAATAAACATGATTCCTATAGTAAAGAAAAATATAATTATTAGTGGCATAAATAAATCCATTTTACTCCTTATGAGGCCACAGGGCGATCAAAGTACCAGCGACCAATACCCAACCCCCAAGCCAAACCCACCAGACCAGTGGATTAATCATAATTTTTATATAGGCAATTTCCTGTTCAATATCTATCCCGGAAAAAATAGAATAGATATCCTTAAATACGGTGGAAATGAATGAACCGATGACATGACGCCGCTTCGAGTTA